>CAMCYN010000006.1 GCA_945883955.1 Akkermansia muciniphila | reverse complement strand
AATTTCCGATTTGATGCAAATGGTTATCTGGTGACCCAGCAGGGGCACCGGGTTCAAGGGACCAATAGTGCCACTACTAAAGTAGCCTACGATCCTGCGACTGGTGATTATGATGTAAAGACAGCTTCTTCAAACCCTCTCACCAAGAGTGCATACGCAATCTCAACGACGTCCCCCTTTGAGCTTACTGGAGTTGACCCTACGGGACTCTCCGTGGGGATGGTGGTGTACTCGAATTATTCCATACCGCCGTTCGTTGGTACCACGGCAGGAACTGTTGCTGATCCCGTGGACCTCGTGACTGGGATTACAGGATTGAAAGATGCGAGTGGGAATGCATTGACGGTACTGAGTGGCCTTAAGGTGGGTCAATCGATCACGGGGGAGGGGATTCCTGCTGGATCGACTATTTCGGAGTTGGTTGATGCTACAACTGTCCGGTTTACGAATACTGCGGGTCCGCTCGGGGTCGTTCTTAAAAGTTCGTATACGAGCAAGTCTACTGATTTGTTCTCCGCGACTACTTCGTTAAGTGTTGCTGGACAGCCTAATAATCATGCGAAGATTGTAAAAATCTCTGGTACCACGGTCACGCTTTCAAATATGGATGGGTTGTTAGCCTCCACGAGGCCTCAGACGTTTGTGTTTATGAACCCGAAGACGGTCACATTGGCTGCCTCCGGTTTGACGGCTATTATGAAGCCGTTGATCAATCCGGCAGCACCGCCTGCAATCCTTCCGATCAATTTGACTGCCACAGCTGCGGGAAGCTTTACAGGAACTGTACCTGTTACTGATGTTTATGATCCAGTAGGTAATCCCACGGGACGTTTGCAGGTAGGAATGATGGTTCAGTCGGCTGATTTTAAGAACGGATCGCCTACGAGAATTACCGATATTACTGCGGCCGGTGTGGTCACGTTCGCGGACGCAGCGACGCAGTTCACCGCTGCAGGAAGCCCGATTACCCAAGTTTCAAACCGAGTGTATGCGGTAACCGTGCAGAATACGAGCGGAGTGGTTGATGGAATGGTTGCAGAATTTAGTGATCCTCAAAGTCCTGCAACGAAATTGCATGCGGTATTGACAGTGGACAGATCCTCTACGACGCGTCTCCTGCTTGATTTTGGAGCGTTCGGTAATGCGTATACTGGTTCAAGTACATCTATCGTCGATGGGAACGGGGTGTCTCTAACTGCTAATAATGCAGACCCAATTTTAGCAAATTTCACAAGTGCGTTCAATATTAACTTCCAGACTAATAGTAATAAGACGCTGTATACTTCTGCCTCGTTAATCGGGGATGTGCGGATTGCATTCGATGCTGGCAAGGATTACACGCTGGTCGATCTTAATGGAGGTACCCTTCCGAATTATACTGTGTCCTTGGCCTCCTCGGGTGCGCCAGCCGTAAAGAGTTTCACTGTCGGTAATGATGGTAGTATTATGGCTACCCTTTCGAATGGCCAGTCATTCAAGACGGGCCAGGTGCTTCTGCAGGACTTTTTGGACCCGGGTGCGTTGATTCGTGAGGGAGATAATCTGTTTTCCGGAATGGCGTTGGCCGGTGAACGCGGAGGGAATAAGTGGGAGAATTTGAGTATTGCAGACCTCACCTCGGTTACTGCCGGAAAGGCCGGTTTGGGCGTGATTCAGGGAAGCGCACTTGAGCTTTCTAATGTCGATATCGGCGAGGAGTTTGCCAAGATGATTACGACCCAGCGAAGCTTCCAGGCGGGATCACGTGTGATTACGGTATCCGACCAAATGCTCGAAGAGGTGGTCAATCTGAAACGCTAACGGCCTCTTCGGTCTAATCTTCTTATTCACATGGCTGACGAATCTCTAGAAAAAGCAGGTGCCGCGGATAGCGGAGCCCCAAAAGCGTCGAAACCATTGATTCCCCTATTGGGAGGGGTCATTGGCGGAGCGGTTGTTAGCTTTTTAATGTGTCAGTTTGTCCTTATTCCTCAGATTAAGAAAGCGGCTCTTAGCGGAGGGGCGCCCCTGTCAGCGGATGCGGAGACACGTGCGGAAGAGCATGTGGCTGAAAAGAAGAAGGACGATAGCCACGGCGGTGGTCATGGTGGAAAGGATGAGTCGAAAGATGCCTCTAAGGCGACCTACACGAAGGAGGGTTGGACCTACGCATTCCCCACCGTTACTGCGAACCTTACCGGTTCCTTGGGTAAGCAGTATCTAAAATGCGGTTTTCAAATTGTTAGTGATGACAAAGGTATTGGAAATATCATTGAGGAAAACAAGGGAAAGCTAAAGGATGTCGTTCTTTCGGTTTTGAGCTCTCGTTCCTTAGCGGATGTCGAATCGCCATCCGCAAAGACGGTTTTACGCACTGAGTTGGTTGCAAACCTGAATAAGGCACTCAACTCTTCAGTCGTGAAACAAGTGCAGTTCACTGATTTTCTTATACAATGAGTGAGCCTGTTGAAGAGTTGGCTAATCCGGACGTAGAGAAGGCTTCTCGGGCTGCCGCCTTGGTTAGCCCAGGGGCAAACGGCGTCCTTTTTACGCACCTAGGTCAACGCCGTGAGATCGATCCGGCGAAAGTATTGGTGTACAATTTCAGGCAGCCAAGTTTTCTCTCCCAGAAGGACACTGGCCAGTTGGGGGTTCTGCATCGACGGTTTATGCAGGACTTGGGAGGGCGATTGTCGACCTTTCTGCGCTTGGAGGTTTCGAGCGATAAAAAGTCCGTTCGTTGCGCCAGTCAGTCCTTCAAAGAGTTTTGTGATGGAGTAGAACCACCCACCCATTTGACCCTATTTCAAATTGCGCCGTTTGATGGCGTTGGGATCCTTGAAATACGGCCCAACACTTCCTTGGCGCTGGCAAATCGATTGCTAGGCGGAAAGGGAGTGGTTAATGATCTCGAGCGTAACCCAACAGAAATTGAGGTGGCGCTTCTGGATGAGGTGGTTATGATTTTATTGAAGGAGTGGGCGTCTGTGTTCGAGGATGGGCCCGTGGGGACGCCAGTGATTGTGGGACACGAGGCGAATTGCAGGTTTCTTCAGATTGCCTCGGATGACGCTCCATTTTTTGTCCTCCGTGCGGATCTAACAATTGGAGAGATGACTGAAACGGTGCAGCTTGCTGCGCCTTTTTCTCTAATTGACGCCCTGACGAACCGGTTAGCAACGTTGTCCAAAGGGCCTGCTGTGGAACCGCGGCCCAAGCCGTTGCAATGGCGTTCTCCTTATGCCGGAATTGCCGTCGAGTTGAGGGCGGAATGGGATGTTCGGGAGATATCACTTTCTGAAGCCCTTGAAATGGGCCCCGGTGATTTGATTCATTTACCGCAGGAATTGATTGATCAGACAAAGGTTTGCATTTCGGAGACGGATGAGTTCCTTGGTACCATTGGTGTGGAGGAAGGCCGACTCGCAGTACATCTCAACGAAAGAATTTCTAAGGAATAGCTATGGTGAACGCTCTTGATGACTCGAAGTTAAACGCAGTGCTTGACGTAAAGGTTCAGCTGTCGGTTCGGTTAGGCTCCTGCCAGATGGCAATGCGTGACGTTCTGGAATTGCAACCCGGAACAGTGGTGCAGCTTGCCCAGCGTGCCGATGATCCGGTGGGACTGTACATAAACGACAAACTTATCGCACTAGGGGAAGTCGTTGTTGTGGATGAGAAGTTTGCTATCAAGGTTGCGACTATGGTTGGCGGCCCAGCTTGACGAATATACCCTTATGGGCAGATTCTGCTTTTGCTTGTGCGTGCAGGTCTGCTTATTGGCCGCAGGATCAAGCTATATTTTAGCTGCCGATGTGGTTGGTGTCCCTAAGGCAAGTGCCTTGCCGGATGGGGTGTATATGGTACAGTTGCTTGGTTATGTTGTGGCTCTCCTTATACTTTTGGGAGCGGGGTTGGCTGTCCTTTTTAAAAAGGGACACTTTGGCGGTGGGGGGATAGTAGGCAAGGCTGCTAAAAAGCTACAGATAGAAGAAAGTAAGGCGGTTGGACAAAGGCAGTACCTCTTAGTGGTGGGATACGACGGGAGAAAAATGCTGTTGGGAGTTTGCCCCGGACGGATTGATTACCTGTGTCCTTTAGATTCGGACGTTGATGCCGTTGACGAGTCCCCTCGTAGTTTCCCAAAGATCAGCCCGGAGGGTTTAGCATGAATTATCTGAATTGCCCAGCCAGGCTTTTGTTAGCCATTTCAGAAAAAATATGTCGGGGGATCCCGCGTTATTTTCTGTATTATATTGTTTTTGCGGGGCTCTTTTCGAATCCGATTTTTGCTCAAAACACCACTCCAGGCCCGTCTCTTACGTTATCGATGGGCGGAGGAGACGGGGATATTGGGAACGTGTCAAACGCCATTCAGATCGTGGTGTTGATGACGGTACTTACGCTGGCTCCTTCGTTTTTGATGTTGATGACTAGCTTTACTCGTATTGTCGTGGTTCTGGGATTCATTCGCGGAGCTATCGGGCTACAGGGTGCGCCTTCAAACCAGATACTAATAGGTATGTCGTTATTTCTAACGATGTTTATTATGACTCCAACGGCGAAGAAGATTAACGAGGACGCCCTTCAGCCTTATCTTAATAAGCAAATTGCGACTGTTGAATTTGCGGAACGTGCTTCAGTTCCGTTGAAGGCATTCATGCTCAAGCAGGCAAGACCAAGTGAGGTAGACTTTTTCCTCGGCTTGTCTGGGCAGGGAGCTGCCACTACGGAAGCTCTGCCTCTCACCGTAGTTGTACCGGCCTTCATATTAAGTGAGCTGCGGACCGCCTTTCAGATGGGATTCCTAATTTACGTTCCGTTCCTCGTCATAGATTTTCTGGTTTCTGCAACGTTGATGTCTATGGGGATGATGATGATGCCGCCGATGATGATCTCTCTTCCGTTCAAACTGCTCCTTTTTGTTTTAGTTGATGGCTGGCATCTGATTGTTCGTTCACTTGTTGAAAGCTTTGCCTCATGAATATTGAACAATCTGTTCAGGTGCTACGAGAGCTGGTTTCTGTCTCTCTTTTAGTGGCGAGTCCAATACTGGCCGTCAGTGTTTCCGTAGGAGTCGCTGTCAGTCTAATTCAGGCGGTAACAAGCGTACAGGAGGCTTCGTTGACGTTTATTCCTAAAGTGGCGGCGCTGGGGACGGTTATGGTTGTTACCTCGCCGTGGATTTTGAAGACACTGATGACTTTCACTATTAGTTATCTAAACCGGCTTCCGGAAGCTGTTCGATAGTGAGTCGATTGGCCTTCTGCTTTTCGTCTACATGGGGCTATGGAGATGCTCGAAGGTGACTTTTTGGTGGCTTGGTTTTTGGCGGCATCACGTGCGACGGGTCTGCTTTTGCTTGCTCCTGTGTATTCCGGGCGCGCTATCCCTGCCCCACTCAAGGGAATCTTGACTCTTTTCTTGGCCTATATCGCTGCAATGTCGACGAACCTCCCCCAAGGGGTATCGGCCAGTTTGGGCGGAATTGCGATAGCGATGGTTTTGGAGTTGGTGATTGGTCTGTTCATGGGATGGGGCGTTAGGATTGTTGCGTATGCCGTCGATTTTGCGGGACAAGTGATTTCCACTGAACTTGGGTTTACGATGGGTCAGCAACTCGATCCACTGAGTGGCTCTTCATCAAATGCGATGGGGTCTTTGTTGTTTGCTTTCGGTTCTCTTGTCTTTTTAAGTTCAGGGGCCCATCAGGCAGTGGTTCTGGCATTCCTTAAAAGCTATAACGTAGCGCCTATGGGCTCATTTCGAGGGTCTCAGGATGTGGGAGTGATGTTAGTTGTATCTACCGGTAAGATTTTCTCTATCGCTCTTCAAATGGCCGCGCCTTTGATTTGTGTGAATTTTGTCATCTCTTTAATTTTTTCCATTCTTGGAAAGGCTGCACCGACAATGAATGTTTTTGCCGAGAGCTTTGCGGTAAGAATTGTTGTTGGAATGCTCCTCCTTGGTTTAACGCTTGGTTTGACCGCACAACTGATGCTCGACCACTTGGTGGAGGCTCCTGAGGTAATGCTGCGTCTTATTCCCTAGAAGATGGCGAGTGAAGGAAATAAGACTGAAGAGCCAACGGCAAAGCGGCTTGAAGAAGCTCATGCTGAGGGCAATTTTGCACGTGCTCCCGATTTGCAGTTGGTCGCGGTGCTAGCCGCTTTTTTGTGGGCCTTGTCTGTTTTTGGCAAGGGCGTCTGTGACGATATTGCTTCGTTGTCAGTTGACATCTTTTCTCACTTAGGAAAATCAGAGATTCGTCCGGAAGCCGCTGGGCCTTGGTCGTATGCAGCACTGAGTGCAATGATAACGCTCGCTCTTCCCCTCTCGATTGCTTGCGCTTTTGCTGGTGGTCTGATGGGTGCAGTGCAGAGTCGCTTCAAATTTACACCAAAGGTGCTAGGGATCAAATTTGACCGTCTGGATCCAGCCGCAGGCTTTAAGCGGATTTTCTCAATAAATGGTTTGGTTAAAGTAGGGTTAGAGGCAATGCGTCTGTGTGTAGTTGCTTGGATTATTTACGGGGGACTAAGTAAAATACTTGGTGATCCGATTTTTAACACGCCGGTTCCTTTAAGTCGCTTGGGGCAATTTTTAGTCGATTCGACTAAGGTGCTTCTTTGGCGTTGTATACTAGCGTTGGGAATGATTGCCGCAGCCAACTACATCTATCAGCTGAATAAGATTCATAAGAGCCTGATGATGACCAAGCAGGAAGTCACGGATGAATCTAAGCAATCAGAAGGTGATCCAAAGGTGAAAAGCGCACTACGTGCCATGGCTCGCCGCCTGCTGCAAAGGCAGATGCTGAAGTCCTTGGATATGGCGGACGTGGTGGTGACAAATCCTACCCACTTTGCTGTGGCGCTCCGGTACGATCGGGAAAAGGAGATGGCCCCTATGATTGTGGCCAAGGGAGAGCAGGCCTTTGCCCGGAGAATCAAGGCTCTCGCGGTAGAGAAGGGGGTGCCTTTGGTGGAGAATCCGCCTGTAGCGCGGATGTTGTTCAAGTTTGGAAAGGTCGGCAAGCCTATCCCTGTTAACTTGTATAATGCAGTGGCTGAAATTCTTGCGTTTGTCTACAGGGCACATCGGGAGTACTTTCAGGGGCTGAAAGATCGGCGGCAGCGGATTTGAGCATGGCGCATGCTCTACAAAGTTGGGTAGAATCATAGACTATCGATGACTAAGGCGAAGTTCCCATCTCCCAGCCAGATCCTTGTGTCTCTCAAGAAAGGGGATCTAGCCTTTGTCGCGGCTCTTTTCGGGACAGTGGTCTTGTTGGTGGTGCCGGTTGGTCCTGGCGTGTTAGACATGCTATTGGCCGCTAGCATTGGCGTCTCGTTGCTCATTCTGCTGATCATCGTATATGTTAAAGAACCCGAGGATTTTTCCGGATTCCCCACCCTTCTTCTTTCGGTAACCCTCTACCGCTTAGCGCTAAATGTCGCCTCGACTCGGCTGATTCTGGTGGATGGGCATGCCGGAAATATCATTCAGGCGTTTGGCGATTTTGTGGTTCGGGGGAACTACGTGGTGGGGGCTGTGGTATTCCTGATTCTTGTGGTGATCAACTTTATGGTAATCACCAAGGGGGCGGGCCGAATCGCAGAGGTCGCAGCTCGCTTCACTCTGGATGCAATGCCAGGGAAGCAAATGGCTATTGATGCTGAGTTGAATGCAGGTCTTATTGAGGAAGGTGTGGCGACGCGCCGGAGGGCAAAGATTCAGAAGGAAGCTGACTTCTACGGCGCCATGGATGGAGCCAGTAAGTTTGTTCGGGGGGATGCCGTAGCCGGGATTCTCATAACCCTGATTAATATCGTTGGTGGGATTATTATTGGCGTGGTCCAAAAGGGCTTGCCTGTAGCTGAGGCGCTTAAGCGATATACGCTTCTGTCCATTGGGGATGGATTGGTTGCGCAGGTTCCTGCGTTGGTTGTTTCACTCGCGGCGGGTATTCTGGTAACTCGCGCCTCTGAGGAGTCTGATCTTGGAAGTTACCTTTCTAAGCAGCTTACCCTTTATCCTCGTGCAGTGGCTATTTGTGCCGGGATGATGGCGTTGTTCTCGTTGGTGCCAGGAATGCCTATGGCTCCATTTTTAATCCTCGCAGTAGCGCTCGGCGTTCTGGCTTGGAAGCTGACCCAAGCTGAGTTTGAGGAGGAGGAGCGTTTGGCGATGGCGACTGCTTCCGCCGTTCCAGCGAGAGGGGGCGGTGTGCCTATGGATAAGGCCGGATCATTGGGCGAGATTAAAGCCAAGACAGGAGTTTCAGAGGAATTTCGCAAGCTAATGGAGGTCGATGTCCTTTCCGTGGAACTTGGGGTGGGGCTTTTGGGGCTGGCCGATAAAAAGGCCGGCGGCGATCTTTTGGATCGAGTTACCGGCGTTCGTCGTAACTTCGCTCGAGACTTAGGTATGCTAATTCCTCCGATCGCTATCAGGGATAGTCTCGACTTGGAGAGTTCGGAGTACCGATTTCTTCTTAGGGGGAGGGAAGTTTCGCGCGGCAGGGTTTTGTTGAAACATTGGTTGGCTATGAATATTTCCAATAGCCCAGTGAAACTTAAGGGGGTTGATACTGTGGAGCCTGTTTTTGGACTGAGGGCAACCTGGGTTGAGGAGGATGAAAAGCGGACGGCTGAGATTCACGGATTCACTGTTGTTGATCCCAGTTCAGTGCTGATTACTCATCTCTCGGAGACGGTCAAACGGAGTGCCTATCTCATCCTTGGTAGGCAGGACGTTCAGGTGCTTTTAGATGCATTGAAAGAGACCCACCCTATTCTGGTGAGTGAATTGATCCCCGATAACTTGACTGTTGGGGCGGTTCAGCGGGTACTTCAGAATCTATTGAGGGAAGGCGTTTCGATTAAAAATCTTCCGACGATCATGGAGTGTATTGGAGATGTTGCTCCCGTGAGCAAGAATCCGGACGAGATTTCAGAGCATGTGCGCCGTAGGCTCGGAACGTATTTTGTTGCCGAGTACGAATCTGAAGGGGGACTCATTAATGCGATGACCCTAGAGCCTCGACTTGAGCAGATCTTAACTTCAAAAGTACATCGGACCCAGTTTGAAGTTGGGCTAGTGATTGACCCCCAGATGGCTCAGCATCTTCTCCAAGATTTGACTAAGCGAATGACTGAGATGGCCGAGAGAGGTTTAGTTCCGGTGCTGATCACGACGTCGGAACTCCGTTTAGCATTCAAGCGCTTTTTCGAGCCCTCGCTCACAAAGTTAATTGTGCTATCCTACCAAGAGTTGCCTGCCCAGACCGAGATCCAAAATGTGGCAATTATTTTGCCGTCGCCGAATGTGCCTCAAGGCTCGAAGTCTGTGGCCGTCTGATTCTTTAGTGAACTATAGCTTGTATTTAAGCAAACCTTAGGTGAGCGCATAATATGTCTGAGCAGCGTTACCGTTTTGTTGTGAGTTCCGCCGAGGAGGCCGTATCAGTGCTTCGCCAAAGGTTTGGCGAAAGGGCGAGGGTTGTTTCGGTGCGACAGGTGGAGGGAAAGGGACTTGCCCGCTTTCTTCAATCTCCCAAGCTTGAAGTTGTGGCTTCGGTGATGGATATCTCTCCCGTTGCTTCTACGCCACAATCTTCCGGCGGAATCGTGCCGCCTCCCTCCGTGGTGGTGCCTTCGGTTCTTGTTGAAGGGCTACCGCAAGGTGACTCGGGTGTTCTGAGGGCTGTGAGTCCTTATTCTGCCCCGGGACTAGATCTTTTACCGGGAAGTCGCTTGGCTCGATTGCTAGAGGCTGGTGGGATTTCGAAACAGGTATTGGCCCGCCTGCAAGCGTATTCCGCGTGGCGGGTATTCGAGTCGATGCCGATTTCTCGGGCGCTCCCGGAAGTTGCGGGACTGCTAAGGGGAGAATATCGGCTGATACCCAAAAGGCCACTTGGAGAGAGAGTCGCGTTCGTAGGTCCTGCGGGTTCGGGTAAGACAACAGCCTTATGTAAGCGTCTTGCGATGGACGTCTTTTTGCGGGGTGAACGGCCTGCGGCCCTGAAATTGGACTTAGACCGAGCAAATCCAGGGGATGCACTATCCGTATTCTGCGAGGCGTTAGGTGCTGCTTATATTCGGACTCCCGCAGATGCACCTGTCCCTGGTCGAGGGAAGACTTTGTATATTGACCTCCCTGGATTTGCGTTGTGGGCTGAGGACGAGCTTTCAGAAATCAGAGTTGCGCTTAATCCGCTTTTTACAACAAGCCGAGCGATCGTCATAAACGCTGCGTATGATCCGGTTCTCATCAAGCGTTGCTTCGAGGTGGGGGCACGCTTGGACTGCACTCATGTCGTCTTCACCCATGTGGATGAATTGCAGCACTGGGGCAAGATGTGGGATTTCCTATTGCGGTCAGGGTTGACTCCTTTGTTTTTAAGTACGGGGCAAAACATAGCGGGTGACTGTGAGGAAAATGTGTTCGATGCGGTTCTTTCGCGAACCTTCTCGGCATTTGGTTTGGAAAATGCTGCGGAGAGTGCAAGCGCATGAGGTACTTTCTTTTGCTTGGAGGCTTTATTGGTTTCGCATCGGTGCTGGTTGCTAGTTTTTATGCAGGCAACAGACCGGCCTTGGCCTTGCGTGATGCAGCCATCGGATGCGTCGTTGGGGGGATGCTCTTCAGAATTCTCCATTCGGCTTTTATCGCCGGATTAAGAGCTCGTCTGCTAGAACGGGCGAAGCTTGAGGCGTCTCTCGCTGGAGATCAGGAAGACAGAAACTCACGGGTGTCCTAGCAAGGCTTCTCTATTATGCGCCGTCCGAGTTCTGCTCCATCGCCAATCCCGCCGACGAATGCCACTGTCGTGCGCGCTTACTTCACAGAGGAAGAGAAGGAGGCAATGCTCGAGCGAAATCTCCCTGTGATTCGGGCCGTCGTGGATAGGATGCGGATATTTTTACCTGCGGCTTTAGATATAAACGACCTCTACAGTGTTGGATTTCATGGGTTGATCAACGCCGTACAAAAGTTCGACCCGACATTAGGCACGGTTTTTGCCGGGTTTGCGGCGCTGCATATTCGAGGAGCGGTCAGGGACGAGTTGCGCCGAATGGATTGGACTCCACGCAGCGTTCGAGATAAAGCCAAAAGAGTTCGCGAGGCCTTAGAGTGCCTAGAGCAACGCTTGGGCCGTCCTGCCGAGGAAGGGGAGGTTGCCCGGGAGTTGAATATTTCCTTGGAAGAATATTGGGGCCTCTTGGATGATGTTAGGCCGGTAAGTTTTGTTCCATTGGACGAGGCTTCTTCAGGTGAGGGAAGTATAGAAGGCCTTTTCCATGAGCGTGTGGCGGATGAATCGCAGGATTGTCCTCGGGAATCGCTTGAGCGCAAGGAGATCCATGAACTTGTTCTCGACCAGATAAGTAAAATGCCAGAGTTGCCTAAGAAGGTGCTGGCTATGTATTATTTTGAGAATATGCGGCTATCCGAGATCGCCGCGGTATATCAGCTAACGGAAGGTCGGATTTCACAGATCCACACGCAAGCTGTCTTGAGTCTTCGGAATTTTGTTAAGCGACTGAACAACCCTATCTTATGCTCCTGATCATTGGTTATATATTGGTGATAGTCGGATGTATTGGAGGCTTTACCATGGCCGGAGGCCATGTGTCCTCCCTCTTCGTCGCGTCAGAGTTTGTGACGCTTGGTGGAATCACTTTGGGGCTGTTGGTGATTTCAAGCTCTATGGCGGGCCTCAAAAACCTAGTGGGGTCGTTGGTAGTCGCCTTGAAGGGAGGCTCGGTAGCAAAGCCGGATGTGGAGGAGTTGTTAAAGTTGATGTATGAGCTCTTTAATACAGCTCGAAGAAACGGACTGATTGCGCTTGAAGATCACGTCCTGGATCCAAATAAGAGTGCGATTTTTTCAAAGTACAAGACTTTAGCAGGTAATCACGATCGTTTAGATTTTCTTTGTAACGGTTTGAAGCCACTTATCGATGGTCGAATCAAGCCGGACCAGCTCGAATCACTGATGATGGTCAGTTTAAACGCAAAAGAAGAGGAGGCGGCTGAGCCAATTCACATGCTTCAATTGATAGGTGACTCTCTACCTGGAATAGGGATTATTGCTGCGGTGTTGGGAATTATCCACACAATGGCCATCGTTGATCAAGGCGCAGGAATGGTAGGTAAGAGCGTTGCGGGAGCTTTAACTGGCACCTTGATGGGGGTTCTTGGCGCTTATGGATTTGTTAATCCGACCGCGGCCCGTATTACTGCCAACAATAGTCTTGAAAACCAGTATTACTTGGGCCTGATGAAGGGACTGTGTGGATTTGCTCAAGGAATGGCCCCTTTGATGGCCGTTGAAGTGTCACGGCGTTGTCTCGATCATCATTTGACCCCTTCTGCTGACCAATTGGAGGAAATTTTAAAGACAGTCGGAAAGTAGTTCGCACCCACAGGCCTCTTTAATTGATTTATCCAGTCCTGCCCATGGGAAAAAAGAACGAACATCACGGCGGTGCATGGAAAGTCGCATATGCCGATTTTGTGACGGCAATGATGGCCTTGTTCATTGTTTTATGGATCATTAAAGATAGGCCACAGATGGCGGAGGAAATCGCTGCGACCTTTAAGAAGCCCTTGATTGGGCAAAAGGGAGGCGTTAGCCAGACCGATGTAGTCACCCCGGGCGTGGACTACGACAAAATGGCGGCCGAACAGCAGATTGAGCGGTTGGAGAAGATTGCTGCTGAAATGCAAAAAATTGTTAATGCCAATGACTCGGATGATAAGCCAATCGACATCCAGATAACGGCAGATGCTTTGAAGCTAACCTTGTTTGACCGCAATAAGCGTCCTATGTTCGAGAAAGATTCAGCCAAGCTTACCAAGTGGGGCGACTTTGTGATGGAAAGTCTTTCTTGGATTATTGAGCGAAACAAAATGAGGGTGTTTATCGAAGGCCATACCTCTGCGGGAAAAGGGCCCAGCCAAGGCCCGGACTATGGCCTATGGGAATTGAGTGCTGACCGTGCAAATTCTGCGCGACGAGCCCTCGTTAATTATGCTCTGGAACCGAAGTGGATTGTTCGGCTTTCTGGCTACGGGGATACCCAGCCATTGGTTTCAGCCGATCCTGCTTCCCAGGATAATCAGCGGATCACCCTTAATCTAAATCTCCTCAAATGAAGTTCATGGAAAGCTTTCTTGCCAGCCGTCCAAAGGCGGTGGCGGCGGAGTCTGACGGTGTATTGCCTCCTGTTGAAGAGCTGCCGTACCGAGATCTTCTTGATAGCGATGACACTTTTGGCGAGGGGTTATCAAGGACCGGAGGATTTCAGTCTCTTCGTTCAGCCTTGCTGGAAGCCGGCAATGTCGTTGAGCCTAGGAACGAAATTACTCCCGATCCGCCCGCGGTTGAAGGTCAATCCATTTCTAAGGCGTTAGAGTCACCTTCGGTTGAGGTGGTGACTAATGCTGGCCGCATCGATAAGATTGTCGTTACCTGCACCTGTTGTCGTCGGATAGAGTTGGATTGCACCTACTAACGAGGATTTTCCTTAGCGAAACCGGTTGTTCAAATGGGAAAAAAGGCCGCACATCATGGGGGAGCGTGGAAGGTGGCATATGCGGACTTTGTCACCGCTATGATGGCCTTGTTTATTGTGCTTTGGATTATCGCGCCGGATCCTAAAGAGAAGCAGAAGGTCGTATTTGATGACGAAGTCTTGAGTGAAGGCGCACCAGGTGGAGACAAGGACACGATTGGTGTTAAAGACTCCCCTCTGAGCGGTGAAGATAGTTCTACCGACTCTAACAAGAAGCTTGAGATGATTAGCGACGAGTTGATCAGGATGTTGAAGTTGGCGGATATCCCTAACGAAAAGCCCGTGGAGATCAGGTCTTTGAACGGGGTTTTAAAGGTGACGATGTTTGAGCGGACGAATCAGGCCGTGTTCAAAAAGGGAACGGCGGAGTTAACTCCTTGGGGGGATTTTGTGATTCAAAACCTCTCGATGGTGGCGAGGCGATTTTCGATGAAGCTGTACATCGACGGTCATACTGCCAAGGGCACTATATCGGGCGAAGTTTCCAAATACGGGCCATGGGAATTGAGTCTGGATCGGACGAATGCCGCGCGTCGTCGCTTTGTTCATTATGAACTTAACCCTCAGCAAATCCTCAGGGTTAACGCTTTTGCCGACACGCGGCCCCTGGAAGGGACTGATCCCAAGGCACCAGAAAACCAACGGATGGCGGTTCATCTGGCTTTGAAGTAGGCGGGATATGAGCCGGAAGGTGAAAAATTTGCGAGAACCCTGAATTAGACGAGGTTAGAAGTTTGTAGTCGGTATATGCCTCGGTTTATGCGCTGGATCAGCGGATTCTTTTTACCGGTACTCGAGAACCAAACGTGAATGTTCCTGTAGTGAGAACCAGTGTGTGCTGCGATTTGCGCAACGCTGATTCCTTCGCTTCCTGCTCCCCTGAGGAGTTCTAAAATTTGACGGGAGATTTCCCCTCTTTTTGGCCGCATGCGCTGCCGCCCACTGCGCCCAGTTGCAAGAGGTCGGGTTTGTGAAGGCGCAGTGGTTGAGGTGGGAAGAATATTGCCGTTGAGAAGGTAGTGGCCGGGCGCAAGCTTTTCGATCTGGGGATAGCGTTTGAGTGCGGAGTGAAACCACGAATGGATATTTACGGGCCGCATCGCTAAGGCGACCGCTAAATCTTTAACCAAGACACCAGTCGACCCTCCGGCCCGTAAGGCCTCAAATATTTGTTTACGAAGGCCCCCGCGTGGCATGCGGGGTCGCTGTGCGACTTGTCGCGATCCTCCAGAAGATTGCAAGTGGCTGTCGTGGCGAAGGTGGGTGTCCACTGTTGAACAAATCGTAAACTGGAGGGACGCTACTTTGCTTTGAATCTTGTCTAGCTGCAATTGAAGTGCCTCTCGTTGTTCTTCTAGGGACATCAGGTCCTTGAGTGACGCGATCCGTTGATTCGGGGTTTTATTTGGGATGGTGGCCCTTTTCAGGGGTGTGGAGTCTTTCTGGAGATGCATATAGGTGGAGGAGTAGATTTAGTGACTGTATTAGATGGTGCGTTGGATATACGGCTGTATGTAAATCGGAGGCGCTTTTGTTCTCGGATGTATATCTGTAAAACATTGGATGCGAGATAGCTGTCGAAGCTGTAAGGGGCGGCTGTATCATCATCGTGCGGTTGGATTGTGTACTCGTTCGTGATTTAGGCAGTTGTTAATTGTGCAGAGCTGATTTGTCGGATCCATGATGCGGGAAGGGTCGCGAACCATGTCGGCGGACGAGTGTGAGCACTGGTAAAGGCTCCGCGCGGAAAAGACCGGCGAGGCCTTGAGCCGCAAGAGAAGAGCGAAAAATACGCTTGCAAAAATTAATACGCGTACGTATCACTTTCGGGCCTTCTAGGCTTCCTCCGCTGTTGTATGAAACTCCCCTCCGCCCTTCTTTTCGCCACCTTGTGTCTTTCAACCTCCTTGTTTGCTGCGCCGCAGCAGACGCCTTCCTCGGGGCATGGTGGAGAGAAACGATCGGCTTCCAATTTAGGTCGGCCCGGGAATTTTGCCCTCTCCGCTCAAGGCTGGACTGACTGGCGGGGACCGAGTCACAACGGTACGACTCCCGAGGTGGGATTGCCTTCCTCGGTGGATTCAAAATCTCCCCTCTGGACAGCAGATCTCCCTGGACAATCCACTCCGGTGGTTTACCGGGGAAACCTTTATATTAACGGGTATCTTGGGGAAGGTTCTAATCTACAGGAGGTTGTAGCTTGCCTAGATGCTGAGAGCGGTAAAAAGCTTTGGATGCACCGTTTCAATGACTTTCTAAGTGATACAATTTACCTCCGGTATTCGACTTCGAGTCCTGCGGTAGATGCCGAAACTGGAAATGTCTATGTGCAGTGCACCCAGGGCCTTTTTTCATGCTTTTCGTCAGATGGAAAGCTCCTGTGGCAGCATTCGTTGATGGAGGCATATGGCCGAATGACCTTTCCGAATTCACGGACCGCTTCGCCTGTGCTCGATCGTGAATTGGTGATCACTAGGGGAATCACCTCGAACTGGGGAGCCAATGGAGCAGCCGGAGATCGGTTTTATGCTTTCGATAAGCGAACAGGAGAGCTTGTTTGGACAAGTGCTCCCGGTGAACGGCCTCAGGACAATACATTTTCTCATCCGTTACTGAGTTGGATGGACGGTCAGCGGGTCCTTATTTCGGCAGGAGGCGATTCAACGGTTGTGGGAATTAATGCCCGAACTGGGGATCCAATCTTCCGCTTTCCGGCCGCAAAGGCGGGGGCTAAGGGGGGGATTAATGCTTCGATTCTTCGGTATAAGGATTCGTTGTTGGTTGTGCATGAATCCGAAAACTTGGATACGAGCGAAGTTGGACGGTCTGCGGCTTTTAAACTTCCTCTGGGCGTGACGGCACCTGAGGCGGGAAAGCCAATGGTGCTTGATCCAAAGGAACTCGAGATCTGGCGGAATCCGCTAGGCAATCTAGCAAGTTCTCCGTGTTTAGTTGGGAATCGATTGTATTCGGTGACGGGAACCGGCGAAGTCGTGGCCGCCGACGCGGACAATGGTAAGGTGCTGTGGCGAAGGAAACTTGCTCCAGAACAGCGTCAGAGTTCACCAATGTACGGAGACGGGAAATTGTATGTGGCTGTCTATATAGCTGACGCCAGCGCGGCCGGTGCTGCTGGCGAGGGAAATGACACGGGTGGCAATGGAGAGTTGTTTGTTTTGAAACCGGGAGACGGGGACGTGGAAGTGCTGTCTCGCACCATTTTGGAGGGACGCTGCTACGGGACTCCTGTCCCGTTTAATGGCAAACTCTACGTTCAAACCGATCGAAAGTTGTATTGCTTTGGTAAAGCGGGAAATAACCCTGCGGCCGCCCAGGTGAATGCTCGGGAGAACTGGCCGGAGGTTGCCGTGGGGCCTGCTTCACGATTGCAAATAATTCCTAGCGAGATGCTTCTGAGGCCTGGTGAGTCTCGCCAGGTTCGGGTTCGCTCCCTGGATGCCAAGGGGTTCACTGTTCAGGAGTCAGTGGACCTGAGCAAAGTGAAGTTCGAGAGCTACATTCCGCCAACCGCCTTGGTGAAGGCGCAAATGAAGGGTAAATTTGACGGAGCGGCAAAACTGGTTGCCGATGACGCTCCTTTGGCGAGTGCAGGGGCTTTTCAAGCCAGTCTGGGAGACCTCAAGGGGACAATGAGGGCGCGGGTCTTGCCGGACATTCCGCTGAATATTGATTTTGAACAATTCGACTTGGCGTTGAGCACGGATATGCCACCGGCACCGGCTATTCCGAACACTTTGGAACCTGCGACCCCGTTTGCTTACCCTCCTCTTGCTTGGAATTCTGCCCGTTTTCGCTTTGAGGTGCGTAAGGCACCAGGTGAGGGGGACAATAAAGCGCTCTGCAAGACGATCGATAATAAGCTTTTCCAGCGAGGGCAAATTTTTATCGGACATCCAGGATCCCGCAATTATACGATCCAGGCTGATTTGCTTACCGAAGGCAACAAGCGGAAGATGAGCGAAATTGGGCTCATTAATCAGCGCTATCTAGTTGTATTGAAGGGTAATGCACAGGCTCTTGAGGTAAGTTCGAATCAGGAGCGCCTGCGTGAGTCCGTTCCTTTCGCTTGGTCGCCCAATCAATGGTACCAGCTAAAGTCTCGTGTGGATTTGGCGGCCGATGGATCGGGCGTTGTGCGTGCCAAGGTCTGGAAGAAAGGGGACGCGGAACCTGCGGCATGGACCATTGAAGTGCCCCATAAAACCGCCCATACGGACGGCGCGCCCGGACTCTTTTCGTTCACGCCGCAAGAACAGCGTGCTTGGATAGACAATGTTATCGTTAACTCTAACCTCCCTGAAAAGCCCTAAAACTCTAGCTATGAACTTGTTTCCTTGTTCGTCTTTCGTGATCGGTTTGGCCGTTTTGAGCTGCTCTGCCTTCGCTGCCGATTGGCCACAATGGGGGGGGAACGACCCCGGGCGGAATATGTATTCGCCGGTGAAGGGCCTGCCTTCGTCTTTCACGCCGGGCAAGTTTAAGCCCAACTCGGAGGAGATTGATATGGCCACCACGAAGAACGTGAAGTGGATCGCAAAATTGGGATCGCAGTCCTACGGAAATCCGGTGGTTTCCCAAGGGGTCGTTCTCGTAGGAACAAACAATGCCTCGCCCCGGGATCTCCGTTTCAAGGACGACAAATCTATCTTGTACGCTTTGCGCGAGGCCGATGGCTCGCTGCTTTGGCAACTCACGGTCCCCAAGCTGGCCTCGGGTAAAGTAAACGACTGGGAGTATCTGGGATTACTGGCTTCGCCTTGTGTGGAAGGGGATAGGGTCTACATAGTGACCAGTCGCTGTGAAGTCCTTTGCCTGGATCTGCACGGGCAGGCCAATGGCAATCAGGGGCCTTTCCAGGATGAAGGCCAATACATGGTTGGGCCTGGAAAACCCAAGGTGGACGTTCTCCTCACGGATGCCGATATCCTCTGGAAATACGACATGATGGATGAACTCGGAGTGTTTCCTCATAATGCATCCAACTGTTCAGTGATTATTCAGGGAGATAGCATTTTTGTTTGCACTTCCAACGGGCAGGATTGGACGCATGTCAATATTCCGTCTCCCCAGTCACCTTCGTTTATCTCGTTAGATAAAAAGACTGGTGAACTTCTCGGTGAGGATAATGCCGGGATTGGTCCAAAGATTCTCCACGGGCAATGGACTTCGCCATCTCTCGGCACGGTAAACGGTAAGTCGCAGGTGTACTTTGGTGGTGGCGATGGAGTTCTGTATGCCCTGAATACCAAGGCAGTTAAAGAAGGAGATTCGAGTTTCCTTAAGACGCTCTGGTCGTTTGATTGCGTGCCAGAGGAGTACAAGAAGGACAAGAATGGCAAGCCGATCAAGTATCCGGCGGCTGAGGGACCAAGTGAAGTGAATGCTACGCCGGTCTTTTATAAAAATCGCGTTTATGTCGCCGTTGGCCAGGATCCAGAGCACGGGGAGGGCGTGGGACGTTTGTTGTGTATTGATCCCAGTAAGGAAGGTGATGTGACAAGTTCCGCGCTTATTTGGGATTACAAAGGAATCAAGCGCTCGATTTCGACGGTATCTATCGATCCGGAAAACGGACTTCTCTTCATTGCCGACTTCTCTGGATTTGTGCATTGCCTGGATGCGGAGACCGGCAAACTTTTCTGGGTACATGACATGCAGGCCCACATGTGGGGTTCCACTCTCGTAGCCGATGGGAAGGTTTATGTCGGCGATGAAGACGGTGACTTTGTGGTTTTGGCCTCGAGCAAGGAAAAGAAAGTGCTCAGCGAATGTAATCTGGGAGCGCCAATCTATTCGACGCCAATTGTCGCAAACGGCGCCATGTATATTGGCACTCAAACGCACCTGTTTGTATACGGAGAAGGTGCTGCGCCGGTTCCAGCTCAAGTGAAGCCTTAGGTCATCTGCCGCCATGATTGCCAAGATACCACTAACTCGGACCCAGTGGCTTATATGTACGATTGCTGCCATCGGGTTTGCATTCGATATCTACGAATTGCTCATGCTCCCCCTCGTTATCAAGCCGGCTTTGGCCGTGCTTGGCGGCATGGGGGCGGATGGCGTGCCGCTTCTAACTCCCGGGTCTGAACCATATGTCCGATGGGCCAGAACGCTCTTTTTTATTCCTGCGATTGCGGGCGGAGTGTTTGGCTTGTTGGGAGGGTATCTTACCGATCTGCTTGGGCGCCGGCGTGTGCTTACGTTTAGTATCTTGCTGTATGCGGGCGCGGCTGTTGGCGCTGGGTTGTCCACGTCCCTGCCTCAACTGTTGTTTTTCCGGTGTTTGGTTTTTATCGGTGTGTGTGTCGAGTTCGTAGCGGCTGTGGCTTGGCTGGCTGAACTTTTCACCGATCCCGAACGTCGCGAGAAAGTGCTCGGTTATACCCAGGCGGCATCGTCGCTGGGAGGTTTACTGGTAGCCGGAGCGAATATTTTGGCCGCGAATATCGCGCTCAGTCTTCCGGCGATTCACGGAAATCATGAGGCTTGGCGCTATACGCTTATCTCCGGCGTTATTCCGGCATTGCCTCTGATTTTGATTCGTCCGTTTCTTCCCGAGTCTCCGGAGTGGGAGCGGAAGCGCCTTTCCGGACAGTTCCGGCGTCCGAGTTTGCGTGAACTTTTCAGTCCCGAACTCGCGAGAACCACGGTGGTAACCACACTGGTATTTGCGGCAAGTTACGGCATTGCCTTTGGCGCCATTCAGCAGCTCCCGCAGATTCTGAGTGCCCCGACAACCGGCCAGCAAGAAATACTGGCGGTCGGGGTGGCCGCAAAGGAGGCCGCCATTGCGCAGGCCACGGCGGATGGGAAACCGATGCCGCCGCCTGGAAAGCTAAAACAGATCGCAGGCAACGCCACCGATAAAGCCGTTGCCGGAGTCACTCTCTGGCAAGAGATTGGTGGACTTGTCGGGCGTGTGCTTCTGGCACTGCTGGCGGTGGTCGTGGTCAGTCGCCGCACATTGCTGCGAATCTTTCAAGTGCCAGCCCTCTTGTTGATTCCCTTATTTTTCTGGTGGATTTCGTGGAGTCTGAACTCGAATTCGCTTCCCCTTGTAAAAGTGGGAATTTTTCTGGCCGGACTTCTCACCGTTGCGCAGTTCAGCTTTTGGGGCAACTACATCCCCTTGGTGTTTCCCGTTCATCTTCGCGGTACGGGGGAAAGTTTTGCCGCTAATATCGGCGGACGGGTACTCGGGACTGCGGCTGCGTGGATCACCCTGACCCTTTCGGAAGCCAAACCGCCGAACGCCTCCAAAATCGCCATTACTGGCGCTGTCGTTGCCGGCGTCTATGCACTCATTGGTGTCATCCTTACCCACTGGCTTCCCGAGCCTAAGCCTGAAGAAAATTCTCACGAATCTTTGATAGCCCCCCGCGTTTAAATCTTATGAAAAATCCGACCGCCGACGAAGCTCAGGCCCAGCTTGAGTCTCATCTCCTCGAAATTATCCAGTGGCATTTTAGTCCGGAAACCGGATCTCCGTTCTGGCTCGATTGGGCAAAAAAAGCGGGTTGGGATCCCCGTGCGGAAATCCAGTCCGTTGCCGATTTGAAGAAGTTCCCTCATTTTCAGGACGAGTGGCTGCGCGACATGCAGCCCGAGGTCTGGGTGCCCAAGGCATACAACGGCAGACCTTTCAATATCTTTGAAACTGGCGGGACAACAGGGATGCCGAAACAGCGAATCGGCTGGGAGGATTACAAAACCGATTACAGCGAGTTCAGCAATAAGATCAGCGACGAGCATTTTCCGCGTAATCATTTCTGGCTCATGATGGGCCCGACTGGCCCCCGCAGATTGCGACTGGCCATCGAGCATCTGGCCAATGTGCGTGGATCGGCTTGTTACTTTATTGATCTGGATCCCCGGTGGGTGAAGCGGTTAATCCTCAATAAACAGTTCGATCAGGCTAAAGCCTATATGGATCACGTGGTAGATCAGGCTGCGACCATTTTGAAGCACCGCAAGGTCAGCGGCCTGTTTACGACGCCAAAACTGCTGGAAGCCCTGGCGGAACGAGTGGACCTTTGGGATTCTGGAATCCGTGGTGTATTCTGCGGAGGGACTACCATGCTGCCGCAATACGTCCGGTTCATTGTGGAAGAGATTCTGGAAAACAGGATCGGCTTCTATCCCACTTATGGGAACACACTCATGGGACTTGCAGCCTCCGTACCGCTTACGCCGGAGGATCAGTTTTCCATCAGCTACTACGCGCCACAACCTCGTGCGATTCTTCGGGTGGTCGATCCAAACGACACGGATCGTACGGTTGAATACGATACATGGGGACGAGTGGAATTAACCACGCTGACCAAGGAGTTCTTTATGCCCCGCTTCCTGGAGCGTGACGAAGCACTCCGGCGTAAGCCGCGGGGGCAATACGCGTGGGATGGAGTGGCTGAGGTTCGTCCTTTTGGCGCAATGGAGAAAAATATCGTGGAGGGCGTTTACTAATGAGCGCACTGCCTCATCTGCCCGTACTGCGTCGCGGCAAACCGTATGAGAGCCTGGATAAAACCGAGGTGCTTGACCATCGCACCGGTCAGGTGGTTGCAACGGTCAGTCAGGTGAACGCTGGGATTCTGAAGAAGGATATGCGGCTTATCGGCGAGGCACGTGCCGCATTAAAGAAATTCACGGTCGCTGAATTGGTCGATATCTCTTCCAAGGCGGGGGAGCTATTTCTAAGGGGCACGCTTCCTTTGGGAGATAAAGGGCATCAGCAAAGTGCGGAAGATTATGTGAAGACTTTGTCGGGTACGAGTGGACTCCCCCATGTGATGGTCCGCAGGAATATGGAGAAAATCCATTACGCGCTCACGCACGTTGCGACAGTCCTAAACGGCCTCACGCGTGGGTTACCAATGGAGGTTATCGATCGGGGATTTGGGGAGCA
Organism: Akkermansia muciniphila; assembly: GCA_945883955.1. GTDB lineage: Bacteria > Verrucomicrobiota > Verrucomicrobiia > Chthoniobacterales > Chthoniobacteraceae > Chth-196. The sequence goes on along the minus strand of CAMCYN010000006.1, from coordinate 21,233 downwards.
GAGTGGAGCTGCTGTGAGCTATTATCCTACGACTCAGGCGCTTGGGTTGGTGATGCCTAGTAATTCGCCTGCTGTGAATTCATTGTGGCTGCCTGCAATTGCGCTTAAAACGCCGGTCATTATCAAACCTGGGAGAGAAGAGCCGTGGACGCCTTATCGATTGATTCAGTCTTTCATTGCGGCTGGTGCGCCGGCCGAGGCGTTTGGATTTTATCCAACCGATCATGAAGGATCTGCTGAGGTCCTGAAAATTTGTGGCCGGGCTCTTTTATTTGGTGATGCAAACACAGTTGCCCAATACCGCGATAACCCGAAGTTTTCGGTTCACGGCCCGGGGTTTTCGAAAGTGCTGATTGGGGAGGACTGCATCGAAAACTGGCGCGAATACATCGATGTCATTGCGGCTTCGATTTCTGACAACGGAGGCCGCTCATGCGTAAATGCGTCCGCTGTTGTCGTGCCGCGTTATGGGGCCGAGATCGCCGACGCCCTTGCGCAAAAGCTTGGACCGATTGAGCCACTGACTCCCGAGGACGAAGGCGCAAAGTTGTCTGGTTTTGCCAACCCGAAGATGGCCGATTTCATTGATGCAGCAATCGAAGACGGACTGAAAACGAGTGGCGCCGAGGACGTGACTGCAAAATATCGCGGCGGGCCAAGACGGGTGGTTTTTGCGGGCGGTGTTTACCTCCGGGCTACAATTATCCGGTGTGATTCGTTCGCTCACCCTCTGGCCAATCGCGAATATCTGTGTCCTTATGCCAGTGTTGTGGAGGTACCTCAGGCAGAGATGCTCGAAAAAATCGGGCCTTCTTTGGTGGTGACAGCCATTACAAAGGATCCCTGTCTCACCGAGCAGTTGTTGGCTTCATCACTCATTGAACGGCTCAACTTGGGTCCGGTCTCTACGATGAAGATTTCATGGGATCAGCCGCATGAGGGGAATATGTTCGAATTCCTCTACAAGCGCCGTTCGATCGAGCGCGCATGGTAAGTTCACTGTTTTCGGCGGCGCTGACGCTCGGCCGCTTTGGAGAATAAAGCACCTGTCTGTTCCCCCTTATGACACACTTTGATTTCCTGTTGAGAACCCGTGTGGTTTTTGGCGAGGGCACACTTTCCCGTGTGGGCGAGTTTGCCCGCGAGTTGAATGGCTCCCGGGTACTGCTCGTGACCGATTCGGGAATTGTTCGAGCGGGTCACGCCGCACATGCGGTGAGTTCGCTGGAGGCTGCTGGCCTCTCGGTGAATGTTTTCGCTGAGGTGCGTGAGAATCCAGATACCCACGACGTGGCTCGCTGCGTTCGGGTGGCCGAGGAGGCTAAGGTCGATCTGATCGTCGGGCTTGGCGGCGGGAGTTCGATGGACACGGCAAAGGGTGCCAATTTCCTGCTGACCAATGGCGGGCAGATGCGGGACTATTGGGGAGTGGGAAAAGCCACGCAACCGATGCTGCCCCTGATTGCTATTCCGACCACTTCGGGGACCGGGAGCGAGTGTCAGTCTTTTGCTCTGATTTCAGATCCAGAGACGCATCAGAAGATGGCGTGTGGAGATCCCAAAGCCGCTGCGAAGGTGGCCATTCTGGATCCTCTCTTAACGATTTCTCAACCGCCCCGGGTGACTGCCTGTACCGGAGTGGATGCGCTGGCTCATGCGCTTGAAACTGCCGTTACGACGAAGCGAAATTCGCTTTCCCTGCTCTATTCTCGTGAAGCTTTTCGGCTCTGCCTACGTGCATTGCCAAAGGTCCTGCTTGATCCTGGGGACGTGCTGGCACGCGGCCAAATTCAGTTGGGCGCGGCTTATGCCGGTTTGGCCATCGAGAACTCAATGCTTGGATGTGCCCACTCTGCGGCCAACCCATTGACGGCTCGCTTTGGGATTGTCCATGGGCAGGCAGTTGGCCGGATGTTACCTGGAGTGGTGCGGAAAAACGCCAGCGATCCTGCGGCCCGGAGGGGATATCTGGAGCATGCAGCCGCCGCCGGATTGAGTTCGATCGAAGCGTTGCTGGAGGCTGTGGAGTCCATTTTGGAAGAGGCAAAACTGAAAGCAAATCTCGCCACGCTGGGGGTGACTGCCGATGTGATTCCGTCTCTGGCTGCTGAGGCCTGCCAACAATGGACCTTGAAGTTTAATCCAGTGGCTTATTCGCAGGCTGACTTTGAAGCTCTTTATTCGGAGGTGTTGACGTGACCTTCCTGAAATCCGGTTGGAGTGATGCACGAGCCGTTTTTTTAGGTGCGGTGGTGGGTGCGGTGGGGGCGCGGGTCGATGGGGCAACGTCTGACTGGCCTATGCACCGGGGGAATCCGCATCTGAACGGCGTTTCCTCGATGGCGGCGCCTGCCTCTCCAAAGCTCGAGTGGTCATTTGTGGCGGGTAAACCGATTAAAGGCGGAGCGGCTATTGCTTCAGGCCGGATTTTTGTCGGGGATGATGCCGGTATTGTTCACGCGCTCTATCTCAGCTCGGGAAAAGAGATATGGTCCTTTAAAACTGAGGGAGCCGTGGAAGCGACCCCTTTGGTTCTGGGCACACAGGTGATCGTGGGTTCGAGCGACGGGAAGTTATATTGTCTCGATTCGGAATCCGGAACCCTGACTTGGCATTACGAGACGGGAGACAAAATCTTGGGAGGTGCGAATACCGCGAAATCTCCCGACGGGACCGCTGACTGGATTCTGGTAGGCGGCTACGATTCGAATTTGCACTGCGTGGATGCCTCCACGGGAAAGGGGATCTGGAAGGCCGCCACGGATAATTACATCAATGGAACGCCTGCCTTGTTGCCGGAAGGCGAGGTGATCTTTGGCGGATGTGACGCGATACTTCGGGTGGTGTCTCTCAAGGACGGGCAGGCGTTGAGGCAAATTGAATCTGATGCTTATGTGGCTTCTTCAGTGGCAGTAGCCGATGACGGAATGGCGTATGTGGGCCATTATGGAAATGTGGTCATGGGGCTGAATCCCAAAACCGCCACCGTGTTATGGCGATATCGCGACCGCAATTTTCCCTACCTGTCGAGCGCCGCAGTCAGTTCAGATCGCGTGGTTATTGGAGGGAATGACAAGAGGCTTCATTGCCTCAACCGCGCCGATGGAACCATGCTTTGGCAGGTGTCCACGCGGGGCAAAATAGACGGGTCGCCGGTGATCTGTGGCGATGCGGTTATTGTGGGATCGCTGGATGGCCGGATTTATTGCGTTTCCATGAAAGACGGGTCCGAGCGTTGGACCTATGAGCTTGGTGCGCCAGTGGTGGCATCGCCTGCAGTTTCAGACGGTTGGATTATTATTGGTGCCGAAGACGGCTCTGTTTACGGACTTCATTCAAACCCCTCAAAACCATGAGCAACCTACTGCCAGACTCGCAACTTCCAGTGCCGGAAGCCGAGGAGACGACCGCAGGGAATTATTTCATCGCGAACTATCCGCCCTTTCATTTTTGGGATGCGGGCACGGCGCGTTATCTCGAAGAGTTACTCAAGAATCCGGCTGCCCCGGAAACTCCGCTGGGGGTCTATTTCCATATCCCGTTTTGTCGCAAACGCTGTCACTTCTGCTATTTCCGAGTTTATACCGACCGGAATGCGTCTGAGATCCAGCGGTATTTGGATGCCGGAATGCGAGAGCTGGCAAGGTACGCGGCGGCTCCTTTTGTGAACGGCCGAAAACCACGGTTTGTTTATTTTGGAGGGGGAACGCCGAGTTACCTAAGTGTTTCTCAACTGCGTTCGCTGACGGATCGGATGAAAGCGCTCCTTCCCTGGGATGAGGTGGAAGAGGTCACGTTTGAGGCCGAACCAGGAACGTTGAATGAGGCCAAGCTTCTGGCCATTCGTGAGCTTGGGGTGACTCGTTTGAGTCTGGGCGTGGAGAATTTTGATTCCCGCATTTTGGAGATCAACGGCCGGGCTCATCGTGCGGATGAAATTCATCGCGCATTTGCATGGGCGCGCGCCGCAGGATTTCCCCAAATCAATGTCGATTTGATCGCGGGAATGGTGGAGGAGACGGACGAAAATTGGCGTGAAAACGTGCGCAAGCTGATCGAGCTCTCCCCCGACTGCGTGACCATTTATCAGATGGAGGTGCCGTATAACACGGGGATTTTCAAGCAGATGAAAGAAGAAGGGAAACTGGTGGCGCCGGTTGCCACCTGGAACCAAAAGCGGGATTGGGTAGGGTACGCCTTCGCGGAACTCGAGAAAGCCGGATATACCGTGACCAGTGGATATACGGCGGTACGGGATCCGGAGCGGACACGGTTTGTTTATCGTGACGCGCTCTGGAAAGGGGCGGACCTGGTGGGAGCCGGGGTGGCTTCCTTTTCACATATTGGCGGCGTCCACTTCCAGAATGTGGCTGAGATCGGTGAATATATCGACCGGGTTGAACGTGAAGAACTGCCCGTTTCCCGGGCTATGGCGACGACTCCCGAGGAGCGAATGATTCGGGAGCTAATTTTACAGATGAAGTTGGGCCGTGTGAATGCTCCGTATTTTAGTCAGAAGTTCGGCGAGGATATCCGGACGCGTTTTGCTCCACAGTGGGCGGAACTGGGCCAACGGAAACTCGCGGATTGGCAGGGCGAACGGTTTGAGCTGACGCGTGAAGCGTTGCTGAAAGTGGATACGCTGCTTCCCGCCTTCTTTTTACCCCGGCATCAAAACGCCCGTTACACATGAGCACCGTTCGCAGGGAATTGTTAGAGCCTTTGGCCCGGCTCCACGGTGAAATTGCAGGCACATTTGAAGCCATCGATTCAGAACTGGTCCCTGAGCCTTTCCGCAGCCTTTTGGTGCATTCCGGGGACATGACCTCCCGGCTGGAAGCTTTTCATCACGGGCCTGTTATTTTGGAGGTTCTTCAGAGTCTGCGCTCTGAGACTGAGGAGTATTGCCGCGAAGTGATTTTGCGCCGCCAAGGTGACCGTGGAGCGGTTGAATATGGTGCAATCGAGATATTTCTGGATGCCTTTGAGCCGGGAATTCGGGCGAAGATTTTAGAGGGCACCGTGCCCCTGGGGGGGCTCTTGAATGCTCATAAGGTGCGTTATCATAGCGAGCCGCAGGCGTTTTTTCAGTTGTCGCCAGATGAAAGTCTGGCCCGCCTTCTGGAAACCAATGTGGGCGTCCTGCTGTACGGGCGATGTAATATTTTGCGCCACGATGACGGAGCGTTGATTGCCCGGATCGTCGAGGTGTTGCCTCCCGTCTGAGGCCGGATTTGTTGGCGCTTGCACTCCTTTGTCGAAGGGTTCTCAAAGGAGTGATGCATCGCCTGATCCAACATGCTTCGGTTCTCGGGATAATAGCGTCCCTAAAATGCTCGGCATTTGCCGGCGACTGGCCGCACTTCCTTGGTCCGTTTTATAACGGCAGGGCGGCGGCTGTGGATGTGGCGGGTTTGTGGCCGGAGGAGGGTTTAAAGACGGAATGGGAATTTAAAAAGGGCAAGGGATGGGCCTGTCCGACTGTGGTTGGAGAGAGTGTGCTCGTTTTCCATCGGGTTGAAGCGGAGGAGGTTCTCGATTGTCTGGCCAAGGCGTCTGGAGAGGTGCTCTGGAATTATCGATACTCGGCTCCCTATAGAGACCGTTACGGGGCAAGCGACGGTCCGCGCACCAGTCCCGTGGTGTATGGTGGGAATGTTTTCATATTCGGGGTGACCGGCCTGTTGCACTGCGTGGACTTGAAAAGCGGTACATTGCGATGGAAGCGGGACCTCGCGAGTGAGTTTGCAATGAAGCAAAACTTCTTTGGGCATGGATCCACGCCGCTGGTTTCGGACGGGCGAATTATTGTGCCAGTCGGTGGAGCAAAAAATCGATGCGTCGTGGCTCTGGATGCGCGCAATGGCGAGGTACTTTGGGAAGCCGCTCACGGATGGGGTGCGGGATACGCCTCGGCAATTCCCACTCGTGTGCAATTGGGAGGGAAGGAGCGAAAACTGATTCTTCTGTTTACCGGTGGAGAGAGCCGTCCTCCAACGGGGGGCCTGCTTTGTATTGATGCGGAAAACGGCCAGATCCTTGGCGAGTTTCCGCATCGCTCGCACATTGCGGAATCGGTAAATGCTTCATCACCCTTGGTGACGGGTCGGCAGGTATTTGTGACGGAAGGGTACGGTGCAGGAGGCGTGTTGTGCGAAATTCTCGAGGACGGGGCGTTACGGAAAGTCTGGAGCAGCGCCAAGCTCGGGGCACAGTTTATGACACCGATCGAAAAGGATGGCTTTATCCTCGGCTTCGACGGCCAGAATCCGAGGTTAGCGGAACTGGTCTGTCTGGATGCGAAAACCGGAGTGGAGAAATGGAGGGACGATTTCGGGGGGCGGTTTGGGAGAGGAAATCTTGTGGATCTCGGCGATCGCGGAGTCCTGGCCTTGGGCGAGTTTGGCGAATTGTGCCGGATCAAGGTCAATGCGGAAGGCGCGAGTGTAGAGCAGCGTGTCCGGCTTTTCGACGCGCCGGAAACCTGGACGATACCTGTGGTGGCCGGGCGAAGACTTTTCGTCAGCCAGAACGAGCGCGGGCGTGACGGTAGTGGCGCCCGGATTATCTGCTACGGATTCTGAGGTGGGCCACGGAGCGCTTATCCAGCGGTCTCAGCCGTGGACTGGATGCTGGCGGTCGTTGTCGGGCGGCCGTTAATTTCGTCGGCCAGTTTTGCGAGCATTGCGTAGCGTTTGCGGTAAACGGTTCGTTTGTTGGGCTTGAGCTCCGCGATATTTTTAAGCGGAGGAACAATCGGGAGGATAAACGAACCCTGAGTGTCTTTTTCTCCACCGCATTCGATCCAGAACGCATCATAGTCCGCGTGGACGGTGCGCCTTTTCTGGAGCGAGCGGTAAATGTGCATGTCGTTGCTGATCGCCCTGATACAGGTAATGTTCCAAAGCGTGGCGAACTGTTGGACGGCAAACACCATCATGGCTTTTGGGCGCAGGCCAAACATTCCCCGGGTGATCTCGATGGTCCGCGCCTTTTCGTCGGTGAAGTGATGTCCCTGAAGCCCACCGATGAGGAGTTCCCGCCGTTCTGAATTCCAGTGGGTGACGGTAAAGGTAATGGAGTTGATGGCTTCCTTTCGTTGCTCGTCGACCAGGGTGAGGGTGAAGTCGCCCTCCTTTTCAAAAGAGCCTGTGCGGAGGAACAGATTAAATTCTCCGACGCCTTCCAGATTCACTCCGCCGATTCTCCATCCGCTTCCCGTGCAGATGCTCGAGATCATGTGGTCCGAAAAGTTTTCGGCAACGAAACGATAGTGGTTTTTGAGGAGCTCGAGTTTTTGACGCGAACTGAAGGTGTGATTGAGGTAGGGACGCTGAAGCTTGCTGTAGACGCGAGGATGCCGTTGGAGGAGGTGCCCGAATTTTGGATTTTCAAGGAACTCAAACCATTCCCGGGTCTGACGCGCAAAGATCAGGCAGCGGATGATGTATTTGAGCCGTTGGACTCGGTCTTTTGTGGTGTCTTGCGCGTAAACGAGACGGGCTGTGCGGCGCACCTCCCGTAGCAGACTGGGGGAGGTGGTCAAAGTGCGTGGGGGTTGGGCAAGGACGCGGGCGAAAACATTCGCAAAAAAGGGCGGAGACTATCGGGTCCAGGTCGGTTCCGAGATCCGGCCGAGGCCGCTTGCGACGGTAGATTTCTGGAGCGTTTGTATATCCAGGAGAACCAGGGAGCCGCCTTGCGCGTAGACGACATGGCGCGAGTCGGCGCCCCAAACTGGGTCCTGACCTTCACCCAGGAGACGTACCTGGCCGCTGGTCAGGTCTAAAATTGCGATCGTGAAACTGCCGCTTTCCCTGGAATTAAAGACAACTCGTTTGCCGTCCGGGGACCAGTTGGGTTCGGTATTATAGCTCTGTCCGGTACGAATCTGCTGAGGGCTTCCGCCTGACGCAGAAATTTTGTACAGCGAAGGGCTTCCCGCTGTGTCGCTGGAATAGATGATCTCGCGGCCGTCCGGTGACCAGGTTGGCGAACTTTCGACACCGGGTGTGGAAGTCAGGCGCCGTGGGGAGTCGCCGCTGGAGCTGGTGACATACAATTCCGGATTCCCGTCCTTGCTGAGGGTGACGGCAAATCGATTGCCATCGGGAGAGTAAGAGGCGCCGGAGTTCGTGCCGGGATACTTCATGATTCGCCGACGGGATCCGGAAGCCAGATCGATTTCATAAACATCGGCGTAACCGCTCTGATAACCGGTGTAGGCGAGTTTGCGGCCGTCTGGGGCGAGAGCGGGCGCCACGCTGATTGAGTGATCCTTGGTCAATTGGGTGAGGTTCGAGCCGTCGACATCGACCATGTAGATTTCTTTCTGGCCCGTTTGCGTGGCCACGAACGCGATCCGTGTGCCGGCGATGCCTTTGTTGCCTGTGAGCGTTTCGACGATGTCGTTGGCGAAGGCGTGGGCCTGGGCGCGTGCGGAACCGGAATAGGAGCGCTCAAGGAGCGATTTGCCGCTGCGTTCGGAAAGCGAGCCCTTCAGATTGCTTCCGGAACTCGTCGCCGAGACTTGGAAGTTGCCGGAATTGGGACCGCCCACGGTGAAGGCTCCGGAAACCTGGAGGTCGCGCTGGACGATTTGGGCGAGGGCCGCGCCTTCGGGACCAGAGAAGGCGTTGAGGCCGATGGCGATTTTGTCGCTTTTGGTAATGGTGATCGTTGGAGCCTCTTGAGCAAAGCAGGGCGACGGAGCCAAGGATGTCAGGGTAAGGGCCAGCAGGCCGGAGGCCTTCCATGGGTTCGAGAATAACCGGGGTGAAGTGCTGGTTCCTGAGTGTTGCGTGTGCATAAACTTGAGCTGGCTGAGTGTTGCGAAAGAGTTCGGAAAGTTAGCTGGACTGCCGCCTATTACCAAGCCGTTTGGTCTGCTGTCCAATAAACGGCGCAGTGTCCGGAAAGCCAAAACGCCGTGTCTCTGGTGGGAGCACGGCGTTTGGTTTGGGAGCCAAGGAGGGTTAGTCCTTTTCGACGCCGCTATTCCAATACTTTTCCATTTCTTCCGCAGAGGGAGTGGTCAGAGGACGCACAATGCGGAAGCCAAGGAACTGGGCGTCGGTGTGATACCAGACGCTCTTTGGGAACTGGGGATCCTGAATTTTCCAATCCGGATCCGAGAAGCGCCGGGCGGCTGCCCGAAGCTTGTCTGCGGAATCGTCGTCCCAAGCACCACCGCGGGCGGAGTGCGGATAGGATTTGGTGGCTTTGTTCCACGGATTGCTGGCCGGAGCGGAGTCGTAAGCGTTGGCGTCATAGCCGTCGAGGGTCCACTCGATTACGTTGCCCAGGATGTCGCAGAGGCCCCACGGATTGGGCTTCTTTTTGCCGACTTTCTGGTACTTGCCGTCGCTGTTGTTTGCCCACCAGCTGTACTCGTCCATTTTGGAGGCGTCATCGCCCCAGAAGTAGGCCGTTTCGGTACCGGCGCGGGCGGCGTATTCCCATTCGGCTTCGGTGGGAAGGCGGTAGAACTGGCCGGTTTTGGCGCTGAGCCACTCGCAGTATTTGCTGGCGGCGTGTTGAGTCATGGAGATGGCGGGGAAGCCGTCTTTGCCCATGCCAAAACTCATCTCAACGTAAGGTTGTGTAGGGCGCGTGGATGCGTCGGTGAGTTCGTTGAGTTTTGGGTCTACCTTGTGTGTTTCCCTGATCCGTTTTTCTTCGGTGGGATACATGAACAATTCGAACTCGTTCCAGGTAACTTCACATTTACCCATCCAGAACGGGGCGATTTCGACCTGGCGCTGGGGGCCTTCGTCATCCTTGCGTCCTTCTTCGGAGGCCGGGCTGCCCATCTTAAATTTGCCGCCGGGAATGGGGAGCATTTCAAAGCTCACTTCAGTGCCTGGAATCACCGAGGCGTAAGCCTTCATTTCCTTTTCGTTGGTCGCGGGAGTTGTTGCGACGATACGTTCGTGAATTTCCTTCACGACGACGCTTTCGTCCTTTTTCGGAGCCTCCTCTTTCTTTCGGGAAATAAGCTTCACTCCCGCCGGCCATATCGCTCCTTCTTCGATCCATTTTTTGACCAAGTCCGTGGTTTCCTTCGGGAGCGGCGGACCTTTCTTTTTCGGCGGCATGATGTCGTCGTCGTCGGCAGGAAGGATCATGGATGTGTAGACGGGACTCTTGTCGGGTTTTCCGGCAACCACTCCGGGGCCACTGTCGCCACTGGTAGTAGCCTGCTCCTGGGTGTCGAGGCGCAGACCGCCTTTAGAATTACCTTTCCCTTCCCGGTGGCAGGACACGCAGTGGAGTTCCAGTACGGGCTGGATATCCTTAACAAAATCTACGGCGGCACTTAAGGGCAGTGCTGCTCCGGAGAGGGTCATGGTGACCAGAGTAGTGAGAGGGGACGTGAGTTTCATGGCGGGGGAAGAGGTGAACTGATCGGAGGACGTGAAGTCAAGCGGAGCGGGGTCAGGGAGAGCGGGGGGAGTAGTAATAAAGTGACTAAGAAGAATGGGGCGGACGTTTTTGTCAGGGTTCCCGTAGCATAGGGGGGGGAGAAAGTCGTTCGTTTGGGGATCGCGTACAAAATTGCACAATTCGGGCCGGGCTAAAACCTCGGGCCTGCGAGGCTCGAAGCGAATCGGGTTGGTTGCTTAAAATCCAATACCGAGTCTATTTCTTGGGCTCGGAGTTCGTAGCGAGCGTATTTTGGTTGGTGTTGTCCAACCGGTATCCACCCCCATGCCATTTCAAATTCATTACCAGTGTCAAAGATGCACGGCTTGTTGCCGCTGGCCCGGGTTGGTGAAGATCGGCGACGGCGAAATCCGGGCGATGGCGGCGCTTTTAGGATTGGACGAGTGGCAGTTCATTCAAGAGTACGCCGAGGTGCGTCCGCAGAAGGACGGACTTTCCTTGAAAAACAGGGGCAACGGCGAATGTATCTTTTTAGACGGACGGGATTGTCGGGTTCAGGAAGCCAAACCAATCCAGTGCCAAGGGTTTCCAAACACCTGGAATTTTCCGGGCTGGCGAGAGGTGTGTGAAGCGGTGCCGCATTTACGGGTGGTTGAATCGGTGTCGGAGGACTCTGGCGTATGAGGCGGTCTGTTTTGAGAGCCGCGCGGAGCGGTTTTACGCTGTTGGAAATATCAATGGCCGTCATGATTGGACTGCTGATGCTCGGGCTGGCTATGCCGAGTATGAGTGGGCTTTTCGCCGAACAACGGTTGCGTGACCGGATGGGGGACTTTGAAGCTGTAGTACGCCAGGCCGCAGCTCTTGCAAAAGAGAGCCGGCAGGAGGTGCGTGTCCGGTGGTTCAAGGAAGGGATTGGTATGTCGGTAGGGGATGCAAACGATCCCAATGAAGTTCCGGCGCTGGTGTTTGAATTTCGCAAGGATGAGGTTGTCGAATTGCGTCGAGTGGCGGCGCGAATGGACAAGCCTTCGGCGGAGTGGAGTTTTTGGCCCAGTGGAATCCGCGAACCGGTCGAAGTCGCGTACGCGGGGGCGGGTGGGATTTGGGAGTTGCGGTTTGGCGCGTTGGTTCCGGATCCGGATGTGATTATCATGCGTCCCAAGTGATAAACGTGAAGCTGTTCTTGCCCAAACTCAGCCGAGCTCGGCCCCAACGGAAGAAGGCGGGATTTATCCTGCTGGAAGCGATGGTGGCCACGGCCATCTTTGTGATGGCCGTGCTGTCATTGGCGCGGTGTGTGGAGGCGGGATTGCAGGCTGGAGTGATGCAACGCGAGGATGGGCGGGCGCAGCGGGCTCTGGTGAACTGGATGCGTGAACTTGAAGCCGGCTCGCTGCCTTATGCTGACAATCCGACCGGGGTCGATTTGAAGGGAGAGTTTACCGGGATGCGGATGCGCCAGTTGGTGGTTCCTATGGAATTGCTGGATCAGCGTACGAAAGCAAAAGTCGAGGGAATGCTGGACGTGACGTTGGAGGTGAGTTGGGCCAATGGAAATTCGAGGGCCTCCAAACAACTTAGGTTTTATGCATACCCGACTGGAATTTAGAGCGAGCCGGGTTGGATCCGGCGGCTTCACACTTTTGGAAGTGATGGTGGGCGTGGGGGTGCTCGGGTTGCTTCTCTTTACGATGTTCCGGCTCGTGGGAACGCAGTTGCAGGCCTTGCAGGTGTCCCGGGAGAGTCAGGTTGAAGCATCTATGAATGAGGGGCTTGTGCGCTACGTGGCGGCGGTGCTTGCGGGCGTGCCGGCCAAGCAGGTGGACGCTTTGCGCGGTGTGCCGCACCTTGTCGGGATGGCTCCTGCCGATGAACTGCAATGGATTACCCGACCAGGAATGGCATTGCTGACCTCGGCGGCTCCCGAAGACGATTATGCGCTCACCTTAACCCTGCAGCCCTCGACGGCCACTTCCCGCAAACAGGATCTGGGAATCCGGCGGCGTTCCACCAAAGAGCCCGACAATCATTACGAATGGATTCCGTTGATGTCGGAAGTGGCGGCTTTGGAGTTCCGGTATTTTCATCCGGCCCTGGCTGTTTGGGTGGATCGGTGGGAGGATTCCAACGCTCGGCCGGCTTTGGTGCGAATGAAGCTTTGGCGAAGGGCGGAGGATCAGCCCTTTGAAATCGTACTACCTGTGCCATCATCCAGGGTTCCCTAAACCATGAGACGCCTTCGAACCGCAGCTCCAACTTTCTTCCATACTCCGGGCGGGGCGTGGATGAGGAGGGGAGGCTCGTGCCACCAGACCGGATCGGCACTGTTGGCGGTTTTTTGGGCGATTGCAGTATTGTCGATGGCGGTCGGGGGCTGGTTTTTGTGGCTTCAGGAACGGGTGCAGGCGCATGGCGAAGAAAGCCGGGGCGCGGAGGCTTTGGCGATGGCGCATTCCGGAGTGGCCATGGCGATGAACCCGCAAGTGGACCGGTACAGTTCGCTGCTGACGACGGAAGTCGCGCCTGGAGTAGGTTACCGGGTGGAGATGGAAGGGGAGGCGGGCCGGTTGAACCTCGTTTCGATTCTGGGGGGGGAACCGGGCTGGATATACCTGTTTAAGCAATGGCTCGAATTTGTGATTGGTATGGAACTTCAGGACAGGGACCGGCTGGTAGACTGCCTTCTGGACTATGTGGATGCGGACAGCATAGTGCGGTTAAACGGGCAGGAGGACGGCGCTGATTATCACCCCGCAAACCGAATGATTCAGAGTCTCGATGAATTAAAACGGATTCCCGGAACCGGACTTTTACTGGCCTATCCCGGATGGCGGGAGTTGCTTACGGTGGACGGCTCCGGGCTGATCGACCTTGCCGAAGCGCCCGAAGAGTTGTTGAAGTTGCTGCCGGGCCTAGGAGATGGGCAGGTAACGCGCCTTGTGCAGATGAGGGCCGGGACAGACGGGGTTTTACACACCGAAGACGATCCGCAGTTTGCCAATGCCGAGGCAGTAAGACAGGCTTTGGGAATTCAGAGCCAGCAGTGGGCCAGATTTGGGAAAATGGTGACGGCAGGCGAGCAGACCTTCCGGATTAAAAGTGAAGGGCGCTCCGGAAAAGTCGTTCGACAAGTTCAGGTCGTTGTACGAAAAGGCGCAGGAGCCCCGCGGATACTCTCTTGGATCGAATGAAACCCCCTCGTAATACCAGTCTGGTACGTCTTTTCCCGGATGCTGAAGGATGGCTGTTGGAAGCCGGGGGCTCGCGGTTTACCGCAACGACGGTAGCGGACCTGTGTGGCCGACTGCCTTCGAGTGCTCGGGTGCAAGTGCTGGCTCCTTCGCGGGCGGCGGTTTTAGAGCGTTTTACGCTCCCCAAGGCACCGCGCGAAGATCTGCTGGCCATGGCGCAGCTCCAATTGGAGAAGCTGTTGCCGTATGCGGCGGAGGAGTTTGTTTTTGAAATTCAGGAACTCGGTGGCGACGAGCAGAACGTGGAAGTGGTAGCCCTCACACTCAGTATTCCTGCCCTCGAAGAGTCCTGCGGGCCGTTGCGCAAGATTGGCCGTGGGCCGGCTTCTATCGGCGTGTACGCCCAGCAGCTAGCGGGTGCATTCAAGGGGTTAACGGGCCTGACACTGATGGTCTGGGTCGAGCAGGGATGCCCCTTTTTGGGACTGGCCGAAGGCGGCACGTTGTTGTGGCTGGAAGGTCTGCCCGAAGTAGATTCCGCATTGTGCGAAATGGAATTATCCAGAGCACTGCTGGGAGCAGAGCTTGCGGGCGTCGGAGGGAAGATCCAGCAGGCGTTTGTATCGGCGGCGGCGCCTGGCTGGAGCGAGGCAATCCGGAGTACGCTTCCGGGGATTGGGGTAGAGGAAAAGACGTTGGAACCTGAACTGGAATTAACCGGTAACTGGTTGCCTCCCGCCTGGGCGGTGGAAGAGTCTTCGCGCTCGCGCAAGGCCGTGTTTGCCGAGCGGTTGCAATGGGTGGGAATGGCTTACCTCGGGGTGCTCACAATTGGGTTTGCCTGGTTGGCAGTTCAAAAGGCGGGCCTCAAGAAGCTCGACCAGCGGCTCGCAGAACTTCAGCCCAAAGTGGACTTGTCCAATGCCCGGCAAAGCCGTTGGCGGCAGATGGAGCCGGCTGTGGAGCCGAGCCGTTACCTTGTGGAAATTTTGCATCAGGCCCAAAAGGCCGTGGGTGCCGCCGATATTCGGATCACTGAATTGCAGATGAGTCCCCGGGAGTTTTCGTTTTCTGGGGAGGCCGCTACTCTTGCGGAAGCCATTGAATATATCAGCCGGCTGAAGCAGGAGCCGGGCATGGCCTCCTTCCAGATCCAGTCGCCCAATCCCAACATTCTGCCCAACGAACGCGCCCAATTTCGCATTAGCGCAAAGTCGGATTCCGTAGCGGCATCTTCCAAGCGATGAATTTCCAACAGTTCTCCCCTAGTGAAAGGCGCTTGATCGCAATTTTCGCGACGATTGTCGCCGTACTTCTCAATGTCATCGTGGTGAGATTTTTTATGACCAATCGGGCGCAGATCGCCGAGTTGGCTCGCCAGAAAAGCGCGCAGATCGAATCTCTGGACGCCCTCTCGGCCCAGTCTGAAGTCTGGGACCAGCGGGCCAAGTGGTTGCAGAAATTACAACCCAAGCTCGAGAGCGAGGCCGCAGCAGGAAACACGCTGCTCACGTTTCTCAAAGAGGCGGCTTCCAAACACGGGATCACTCTTTCCAAGCAGCAGCTTGCCTCCGCCCGGAATGAAACCGGAGCGACGGCAATTCCCGTTCAGTTTGAGTTAAAGGGGAACTGGAAGGGTTTTTGCGGATTCTTAATCGATCTCCAGGCACCGGACCGCTTTCTTGTGGTTCAGCAAGCTCGCTTGAAGGTGGATTCTACGGACGCCACGGTAATGCAGGGTGACTTTACAATCGCAAAATGGTTTGCCCCCCGATGATGGCTCCTCATTTCTCAAATCGAACCTTTCGTCTGGCGGCTCTGAGTTGCTCGTTGCTTCTGGGCTTTGATGGTCATGTGTACGCGGCCGACCTCAGCGTGGTGCCCGTGGCGTTCTCGTCCGATCGTTACGAGAGTCTTCTTGGTAAATCGCCATTTGCCGTTGCCAGTTTGCCTCCGGAACCGGTGGCGCCCACGGAAAATTTTGCGACCAACTGGGTGGTCACTGGGCTTGCCAAAAATCGGACTCCGGAAGGCACCATCTCCTACACGGCTTTTATTCGATCGCGGGATCTATCAACGCGAATCGTGCTTATGGGAGACAAGCCCAATGCCGACGGGGTTTCAATCGAGTCGGTGACCGAGGCTCCGATTGCGGCCAAGTCCGTGGTCATGGTGAAGAAAGGGACGGATGTGGCCAAGGTGGAGTTTGATCAGGCCGCAATCTCGGCAGGGCCGGCACCTGTGAATGCTGCGCCGAATGCCAATAAACCCGCTGCAGGTACTCCGGCCAAACCGGCAGCCACCCGAACCCCAATCCCGCGTCCCGGAATGAGCGTGCAACCGCGTGCCGCAACTCCGCCGTCAGGGACAGCCGCTCCCGCACCGGCCCGCCGGGTGCGGACGGTGGAGGATGCACCTCCACCCGCCCAATAGGCCTGTTCGGAAAAGGGCGGTCGGAAAATTAGCGGCGAGGCAGGGAGCGAAGGCTCTGGATGGCCGCAGCCATGTCCGGGGCCCGGAATACGGAAGTGCCCGCAACGAGGGTGTCAGCGCCTGCCTGGACACATTGGGCGCCAGTTTCAACGGTGACGCCTCCGTCGACCTGGATTCTATATTTTAATCCGTGAGTACGCCGGGCCTCATCGGCGGCCCGGATTTTGTCGAGCATGCCGGCCAGGAAAGGCTGGCCTCCGAAGCCGGGCTCGACGGTCATGATTAGCAGAAGGTCGATCTCGTGGAGATGAGGCACGAGAGACTCAAAGGGGGTTCCCGGCCGCAGCGAAAGTCCGCAGGTGGCTCCAGCACTCCGGATGGCTGCGAGCGTGCCGCTAACATCACAGTCGGCTTCGACGTGAATGGTGATGTTGCGCGAGGCGCGTACGAAACGCGGGAAATAATGGTCCGGGCGCGACACCATTAAATGGGTATCGAGGGGGACGGTGGCGACTTGGGCTGCGGCATCCACGAAGGCGGGACCGAAGGAGATGTTGTCTACAAAATGGCCATCCATAATGTCCATGTGGAGCCAGTCTGCGCCGGCGGTTTGGGCGCGTTTTACTTCGTCGTGAAGACGTCCGAAATCACAGGCCAGGACAGAGGGGGCGACGAGAATGGGATACATTGGAGACAAAAGTGGAGGGGGGAGGCGCACACTGACGAGTCGAAAATGTTCCGCCGCCCCTATGCGGGAAAAGTTGAAAGAAGATACAAACGCTACGTAAAAAAAGTTGCCTGCCCCCCGTGGAAGAGCGTATACAAACCAACTCCGCTTTCGCGGGAAATTCCTGAGTAGCTCAGTGGTAGAGCAATCGGCTGTTAACCGATCGGTCGTAGGTTCGAATCCTACCTCAGGAGCCACCTTATTGTGTCCGGCGCGACATCTTCGGGGTCTACGGGGTTTGGATCGATTTTGAGCGTCTCTCGACGGTCCCGGATTCATGCCACCAACCGTGGTGAACAACCTTTGGGTTGTCCTCCAAATTCTCCACCGCCCGGACAAACATTGGTGTCGTGTTGGGAACCTGAAGGACGAAGTTTCGATAGATGTCGGGACCGTCGGCCGGGATTGAAAATACCTCTGGCATGGTGACGATCAGGTCCGGTTTTCCTAACTGCCAAGGATCGTGAAAGTGCGGCAGTGGAGGGCACTTTGCCGGGTTGCCGTCGGGGGCGGCCAAGGAAACCCAGCCTTCGATGGGCTCGATTTGCGGATCGGTAGGTTTACGTTCCCCTAAAAAACTGGCTCCCTCGCGAGCCGGAGGCCAGGGCGGCATGAAGTGGGATTGTGTGACTTCGGTGATTTGCTTGGCGTGTTTACGCACGTCTTCATAGGTCAAAAATTGAATTGCCCCGTTCCTCCGGGACGATGACAGGGGGGCAATTGAGTCGCCGGATTTGCGGAGCGTATGCGTTGGAGATCGGATAGTCGGCGCTCACAGAGAAAAAACAAATGCCTTCCCGCCCCGCCCCGTTGCGCAAACGGTACGATTATCGCGCCGTCGAGATCGAAGAGATTGGCGCTTGCGCTGGTGTGAACTGAAATTCAACCCGCAAGCACACTTGCGGCAAGGGACGACAGGTGGGACTTCATTTCTTGAAGTTTATTGCAGAGTCAGGTGTTTCCAATCGCTGTTTGAAAATCCCGCCTTTACACCTCTTACCCTGGATCCTCGTCTTATTATGAATAATCCAAAAATCGTTGTGCTCGATGGCTATACAACCAACCCTGGCGACCTTGCCTGGACCGATCTCGAGGCGCTTGGAAATTGTGAAATATTCGACCGGACTTCGCCTCAGGACATCGTGGAGCGGGCCCGGGATGCGGATATTTTGTTAACCAACAAAGTCCCCCTTGATGCGCCGACTCTTGCTGCGTTGCCCAAACTGAAGGCCATTTGTGTTCTGGCCACCGGCTATAACATGGTGGATGGATCGGCCGCACGTGCGCGCAATATCCCTCTCTGCAATGTGCCTGAATACGGCACGCCCAATGTCGCGCAGGCCGTCTTTTCACTCATCCTCGAACTCACCAATCGTACGGGCCATCATTCTCAAACCGTCCGGGATGGACGGTGGGCGGCCTCGCGGGATTTTTGTTATTGGGATTATCCTCTCGTCGAACTCGCCGGGCTGACGCTCGGGATCGTCGGATACGGCAGGATCGGCCAAAGTGTGGCTGCGATCGCCCACGCCTTTGGCATGGAAGTGATCGCCTATCGCCGGAATTTTAGCGGAACCGATCTCCCTGCTTATGTGCGGCCGGTGGATCTCGATACGGCCTTCGCTCAGAGTGATATCGTTTCGCTGCATTGCCCGTTAACGCCCGATACTCGCGGTCTGGTGAATACCGCCCGTCTCATGACGATGAAGCCGGGAGCTTTTTTAATTAACACGGCCCGTGGTCCCCTGATTGATGAGGCGGATTTGGCGGCCGCCCTTAACGCAGGCCGGATTGCGGGGGTCGGTCTGGACGTCCTGTCGCAGGAACCGCCTTCGGGTGACAATCCTTTGATTTTGGCGCGGAACTGTGTAATCACGCCGCATATTGCTTGGGCAACGCAGAATGCACGGCGGCGGCTCTTAGCACAAACGGTGGAGAATGTCCGCGGGGCGCTCGCTGGCCGGCCTGTTAATGTGGTCAACTAGATCAGAGGCGGAGGTACCGGTTGGCCCTCGGTGAGGACGGACGGGGGAATCTGGGAAAGGCTCGCGTCTGCTGTTGTTTATCTTCATTATAAGGCAGGTCCCTCCTCGAAAATGCTCCAGATCTCATTGGATTCCCCCCGGGTTCTTGTCATCGAGTCCGATTCGCAGGAAGTGTCTCGTATTCGTGCGATGGCCGCGGAGGAAGATTCGGGGCGTTTCCGTCTGGTAGGCGAAGCGACGACGCTGGCTGAAGGAATCACGCTGCTTCGGTCGCTTGAAGTGGACGTTGTGCTCCTGGATTTAGTTTTGCCGGATAGCGTTGGGCTCGAGAATTTTTTGTCGGTGCATCATGTCGCCCCGGGTCTACCTGTGGTTTTGCTCGTTGCCCAAAATGAGGAAGGTCTGGCGAGGCAAGCCGTGCAGTCGGGTGCCCAAGAATATCTTCTTAAAGAGCGGCTGGATGCCTTTTTGCTCAATCGGGCCATACACCATGCCCTGGAGCGGTATCGGTATCAGGCCGAGTCTGCGCGTGAACGCGGTTATCTGCGCACGCTGCTCGATAACATTCCGGACCGGATTTATTTTAAAGACGAGAAGAGCCGGTTCATTCGGATCAATTCGGCGCTCACGAAACTCTTCGGGTTGAGTCGCCCCGAAGACGCTTACGGAAAAACCGATGCCGACTTTTACGGGCCGGAGCATGCCAAGGATGCTTTGGAGGACGAGAGACGGATGATGATCACGGGCGAACCCGTTCTGAACAAAGTGGAGTTCGAGACCCTTCACGACGGGACGCGCGCCTGGTCGCTGACGACTAAAATTCCGCTTCGAGATCGCAATGGAAGGATTGTGGGAACGTGCGGAATTTCGCGTGAAATTACGGCCATCAAAGAGATGGAATCGGAGCTGGAGACCGAGCGTAACCTGCTCCGGGTGGTGATCGACAATATCCCGGACCATATTTTTCTGAAGGACACCAACGAGCGTTACCTTTTGGATAACGTGGCGCATCAGAGGTGGTTGGGGGCTCCGAGTTCGGCGGCGGTTGTGGGCCACACGCCGTTTGATTTTTTCCCCGAAGAGGTGGCGCTGGGGTTTCGCGCGGCCGATGAACCAATTCTTCGCACGGGTAAACCTCTCCTGAACTATGAGGAAATGGCCATAGGCGGGGCGGGGCAAATGCAGTGGGCGCTTGTTACCAAAGTGCCATGGCGGGCTGAGGATGGCCGGGTCCTGGGGTTGGTTTGTATCAAACGCAACATCACTGAGCAGAAGCTCGCTGAGGCCCAGTTAAAGGAGGCGAATGTGGAACTGGCCGCCAGTCGTGAGGAAGTGCTCGGAGCCATGGCGGAACTCCAAGCGGCCCATACGGAATTGCGGGAGGTGCAGTTGCAGTTAATTGAGGCGGAAAAGATGAAGCTGATCGGCCGGTTGGCGGCTGGTATTGCCCATGAAGTGAAGAACCCGCTGGCGATCGTCAAAATGGGGATCGATTTTATGGACCAGCAGGATGGGGCGGATGACACCGTGAAGGCGATCCTGTCGGAGATGCACGAGGCTGTGCGTCGGGCCGATAGTGTGATTTTGGGACTGCTGGACTTTTCAAAACCAAATCAGCTCGAAACCCGGCGCGAGAATCTCAACGAGATGGTCGAAGCCGCACTGAAGCTGGTGCGTGTGGAAATGACCGGCCCGGTGGAGGTGATGAGGGAGCTGGATCCGGAGCTGCCGGTTCTCGCGCTGGATCCCGAGAAGATCAACCAGGTGCTGGTGAATTTGCTTACCAATGCCGTGCATGCGATGGAATCCGGCGGCACGCTCACTGTACGCACCTATTCCGAACAGCTCACTGGAGTTGGCCGCAATATCGCGGGGAAAAAGAGTGAAAGTTTTCGGGTCGGCCAGACCCTGGCAGTGTTGGAAATCGATGACAGCGGACATGGGATCCCGGAGGAGAAGATAGGGAAGATTTTTGAGCCGTTTTTCACCACCAAACCTACCGGAAAAGGAACCGGGCTAGGACTGTCGGTGGTCAAAACCATTGTGGATCTTCATGGCGGGACGATTGATATCCGGAATCTTCCTCAGGGCGGGGCGCGTGCCACATTGATGTTCCAAGTCCAAAGTGTTTGACTCCCAACTGATTTTCCAAATTTAAAACTCCCGAATACGATGATCACACCTCCTTCCAAGAAACGCGTTTTTGTCGTGGATGATGAATCCGGCTTCACCCGGTTACTAAAACTGACGCTGGAAAAAACCGGGCGTTATATTGTTCGGGAAGAGAACGATGGAACCAAGGCGTGGCTGGCCGCCCGGGAGTTTCAGCCCGATATTATTTTCCTCGATATCGTCATGCCTGAGATCGATGGAGGGGACGTGGCCCAGCAGATCCGTTCGGATGCCTCGTTGGCGAAGGTGCCCATCGTGTTTTTGACTGCTATTGTGGCGCAACGGGAAACCAAGACGGACATCGGCGGGTTTCCATTTTTGGCAAAGCCGGTCAGT
>CAMCYN010000005.1 GCA_945883955.1 Akkermansia muciniphila | reverse complement strand
AACATTCTATCAGGTTCCGTCCAAGGTCAACGGTAAGCACAATTGGCAACGGCTACGTTCCCCCCTCCGCCACCCGACGAGTTTGGTTCAACCAACCCATCCAGCCTAAACATCCCCATCTTCCGACTCCAATTGCCTCCCCTGCGCCCAACCGTTCCACCGGGAGCCACCACCTTGACTAGTATTCGATCACTTTTTCCGTCCAGTTCTGGCACCAAATGCGCTACACCGCACATCTTATGAGCCCATTCCAGAATGCCGTCAGTGATGCCCTCAACACTGTAGAATCCCTGCGCAGCCTGGAACCGATTCTCCTCAAAGCTTCCGACCTCGTCCGCACCTGCCTCACCGAAGGAAACAAACTGCTCGTGGCCGGCAACGGCGGAAGTGCCGCAGACGGAGCCGATTTCGCCACCGAATACGCCTGCCGTTTTGTGCAGGATCGCAAACCGTTCGCCGCCCTCAACCTGAGCGCCTGCGGCAGCCTCCTGACAGCCGTCGGCAACGATTACGGTTATGAATGGAGCTTCTCCCGGCAGGTCGAAGCCTTCGGCCGAACCGGAGACGTCCTCATCGTTATTTCCACCAGTGGCAACTCACCCAATATCATCCGGGCTCTGGAGGCCGCCAAAACCCTCGGTATCCACAGCATCGCGCTCCTCGGCCGCGACGGTGGACGCTGCCGTGGCAAGGGTGACATCGAACTGTTAGTGGGCGCACGCGTCACTGCGAGGATCCAGGAGGCTCACAAATTTTTGCTACACTCCATCTGTGAACACGTGGAGGAAGCCCTCCAGAAAGCATCGAAGGGTTAGCCCTCGAAAATCCCGCCGGGGGACGGCAGGCCCTTCTTTTTGATCCAGCCTTCGCACGTGGAGCCGGCACGTTTTTGGTGCCAAGGGTGGACTCCTGCTTCACCTTGGGAATTTACACCGGGGCGGCAATCGCAGGCCCCGGCCACCAATCCCCACAACACGCAGGGAATTCGCCGATACTGCCTGCTAGTCGAAATACAGGCGCGCACTCCCAGTGCGACGTTGACCCGCCCCTGCCCACCCCATTGATTGCACCTCGTGCTTCCCCATATCCCCCCAGTTGTCATTTCCGGTGCCTCCGCCGTTCTGGGCGCGTTGGTGGGCTCTTTTCTCAACGTGTGCATCTACCGGCTTCCGCGCGACCTGTCGGTCCGCACACCGGCCCGGTCGTATTGTCCGAACTGCCGTAAAACTATCCCCTGGTGGGAAAACGTTCCCATTCTTTCCTGGCTCCTTCTGCGCGGCCGCTGCTCGACCTGCAAACAACCGATCTCGCCCCGGTATCTTTTGGTGGAACTGCTCACCTCGGTTCTGTTCTGGAGCGCCGCCCTGAAATTTGGCCCCGTCAACCCAACGTTGCTTCTGCCGTATTTCGTACTGCTGGGAATCCTCGTCGTGGCCACATTTGTGGACCTCGAGCACATGATTATTCCCGACCAGATAACCTGGGGCGGAGTCGCCGCCGGAGCCGCAATTTCTCTGGCCGTACCAGCCCTCCACGGTGCGAGCTCCGCCAGCGCAGGACTCGCCAAATCCCTTCTCGGGGCCGGCGCCGGGTACGGGCTGCTGTGGGCGGTGGTGGAGCTCGGAAGGCTCGCGTTTGGAAGAAAACGCACCATCTTTCAAGACCCCACCCCAGCCGTCTGGGTCCGTAACGGCGACGAAGCCGAACTGCTCATCGGCGACGAAATGGCCCCTTGGGGGGATTTCTTTTTCCGAGGCACCGAAAAGATCCGCATGGGCGTTTGTACGGGAGAAATCGACGGGCGGCCCGTCCAGAAGGGCGAAGTCGTGTGGACGCTCAACCAGTTAACCCTGCCGGACACGACACTTGATCTGAACCAAACCGATCGCGTCAGCCTTCAAATCGAGTGGATAGTACTCCCTCGTGAAGCCATGGGGTTTGGGGATGTCAAATTTTTGGCCGCAATCGGTGCCTTCCTCGGATGGAAAGCCACCCTTTTTACAGTCATGGCCGCCTCGTTGATGGGCGCCTTTTTTGGAGTATTCACACTTCTGATCGGACGGCGCGGCTGGGCTGCCATTCCCTTCGGCCCCTACCTGGCCGCAGGAGCGCTGCTTTGGGTTGCGGCAGGTCCCGCGATGATAGCGGCTTACTGGCAATTGATAGTCCCGGGTCACTGACGGCGCCTCCCGGGCGAGCGACCGCTCCCGCCATTACCCCAAACGCCGGGTGTCCGCCTTACCTTCACGGCGTTCACGCGAAGCCACCCCTGCCCGTTGAAGCACCTTCGCCACGATTCCGCCGGGCAACACCTCGGATCCAAACGCCACTTCGGCCTGAAACTCATCCGGCATCAACTGCTCGAAAACACTCCGGTTGGTGATACTAGCCGCGTCGGCCGCGCCTCCGGACACGTCATTCCAAAGAATTGCCGCCAATGACAGTCCCCCGGACCGGATCGCATCGACGGTCAGGCGGGTGTGATTGAGAGCCCCGATCCGATTGGCGACCACGACCACCACCGGCATCGCCAGTTCGCCCGCAAACTGGCTCATACAAATCCGGTCGGTCAGCGGCACTCGCCAGCCGCCGACCCCTTCGACAACCACAAGAGAGTGTTTGGCTCGCAGAAACCGGCAGGCCTCGGCTGCCGTGGCAATATCCAGAGTCCGGTTTTCCACCAGCGAGGCGGCGTATGGGGAGGCCGAAACCCGTAACCACACCGGATTGACCAGCCCCATTTCGACGACGCCGTCGTTGGCGGCATACAAGGCCTCACCATCCGAGCGATCCCCGCATGCAAAAGGTTTCATCCCGACGGCATCAATGCCCATGGCCCGAAAGGCTCGCACCAGCAGGCAGGTGACGTGGGTTTTACCGACACCCGTATCGGTGCCTGTCACAAAAATGCCGTTTCCCATAGGTTCCTTATACGCCAATGGCGACCTGCAACGCACTGGCAATTCCATCGGCAAGTTTTGTGATTTGCGCATCATCGCGGCCTTCAATCAGCAGACGCACCTTGGGTTCCGTCCCCGAATACCGAAGTAACACTCGCCCCTGGCCTTCCAGTTCGCGTTCGGCAGCCTGCAACAGGCCCGACACTTCGGCCAACTCGCTAAACGGCGGTTTGCGCTGCACGCGAAGGTTGCGCTGGGCCTGGGGATATTTGGCCAGGCACCGTTTGAGTTCACTGAGCGGTTTCCCCGTTTCGAGTACGATGCGCAGGATCTGCAGGGCACTCACCAGACCGTCTCCGGTCGTTCCGTAATCGCGGAAAATCATGTGCCCGCTCTGTTCTCCGCCCACGTTGAGGTTTTCACGCACCATCGCCTCGATCACATACCGATCCCCCACCCCGGTTCTCAACACGCGACCGCCGTGGTTGCTGAGAGTTTCATCCAACCCAAAATTGCTCATTACGGTGGCCACAAGCGTATTCCGGGCCAGCTCCCCGCGATGCATAAAGTGGAGTGCCGCGATGGCCAAAATTTCGTCTCCATCCACCACCTCGCCATTTTCATCACACAGCAGCACCCGGTCCGCATCCCCATCGTGGGAAATCCCAACGGTGGCCCCGGACTCCCGTACCAGTTGGCTGATGGCCTCGGGATAAGTGCTGCCACAACCCGCGTTGATATTGCGTCCATCGGGATTGTTGTGCGCGACCGTGACCCGGGCTCCGAGTTCCCGCAACACACAAGGAGTGGACTTGTAACCCGCCCCATTGGCGCAATCCACGGCGATATGCATCCCTTCCAGCGTCATGCCTTTTGGAAAACTCGCCTTGGCAAATTCAACGTACCGTCCCAACGCATCATCAATGCGCTTGGCCCGCCCGATGTGCCCGGCCGTAGGACGCACCGACTCAATCTCGCCGCTGAAAACAAGCTGCTCAATCCGGCGCTCTAGAGCGTCGTCGAGCTTGTAGCCGTCGTAGCGGAAGAATTTGATGCCGTTATCCTCATAGGGATTGTGGGAGGCGCTGAGGACCACACCGGCATCGGCGCGCAGGGAGCGGGTAATGTAGGCGACCCCCGGTGTGGGTAATGGACCGATAAAAAGCACATTGGCGCCAAGCGACATGACCCCTGCGGCAAACGCGTTTTCGAGCATGTAACCCGAGAGGCGGGTGTCTTTACCAATCACGATGGTGGGCCGTTCGCTATTGCTGGCCCTGGGCGTGTCGCGCTGGCTGAAAACGTGAGCGGCAGCGCGGCCCAGTTTGAGGGCGGTCTCAGCCGTGACGGGTTCGAGGTTGGCAACACCGCGGATACCGTCGGTACCAAAAAGTTTACGGGAAAGGTCAGACGAAGAGCTCATGAAAGGGTGTAAGAGAGGCGGGTAATGGCACCACAGAAGCGGTGGGGAGCAAGGGGATTTGAGCACAAATGCGGACGCAATACGGCTCATTCCCGCCGGAATTGAACAGGTGTTCGGGGAAACGAGTCGAAGAAGGAGACACAAACAGGATTGGCAAAGGCCCGTCCTGAGACTAACCCGAACAGACCACTGTATGAAATTCCTAAAGCATATCCTCCCTCTGGCCGTACTCGTGACCCTTGGAACCGTCGCTCGTGGCGAAGACACTCCAATGGAAAAGGAGATGTCGGCCATGAACAAAGCCTACAAAGCCTTGAAGAAACAGATCGAAGATCCGGCCAAAAAGACCGAAAATCTGGCTCTGATCGAGGAAATCAAAAAGACCTCCACCGCATCCTCCAAGATGGAGCCCAAAACGACAGCCGATCAGCCTGCTGCCGGAAAAGCCGCCTATCTTGAAAAATTTAAAGCCCAGATGGCTGACTTCGACAAAGCTGTGGGAACAATCGAAACGGCCATAACCGCCGGGGACACCGCCGCCGCCAAAGCCGCTTTTGACAAACTGAACGACCTCAAGAAAAAGGGTCACGACGACTTCAAAAAAGAGTAGTTTCCTTTTAAGTCCCGCAGTTTTCTCCTGAGGCTAAATCGCCCCACCCTCTCCACCATGACACGCCAACAGGTTCTGGACCTGTATTTTATGGATGCACGCTGCAAGCTCATCGAGCTCGCCGCCTTCCTTGATCGCGTTGAAAGGGCAGAGGGCGAGGGCGATTTTCGTCATAAGGCCCTGCTGAAGGCGCTGGAGGTTCTCTCTTCCAGGGAGCCGTCCCGAGCCCGGGATGTTCTCATGACCCTCAGCGATCCGACGTCGGAACCTCTCGCCGCCGCACCCGGCAAAGGTGCGTGCGGCGCCTGGCCGGGACCCCCTCAGTCCTGACCCCTTTTTCGCCATGCGCTACATCGAACCTCACGCTCACATGGTCAGCCGGACCACAGATGACTACGAGGCCATGGTCACGGCAGGCTGCGCGGCCGTTTGTGAACCCGCTTTCTGGGCCGGATTTGATCGCAGTAGCGTCGACGGGTTCCACGACTATTTCTGCCAGCTCACCGACTACGAACCGAAGCGTGCGGCGCGGTTCGGTCTTCCACACTATTCGTGGCTGTGCATCAATCCGAAGGAATCCGAGGACATGGGGCTTGCGAGGGAAGTCATCAGCATCATTCCAGAATTTCTGAAATGCCCGACGGTGCTTGGCATAGGCGAAATCGGGCTGAATAAAAACACCCGCAACGAGCTGACCATTTTACAGGAACACGTGGATCTGGCCGCCAAACACGACCAGCTCATTCTGGTTCACACTCCTCACCTCGAGGACAAATTTAAGGGCACCCGCCTCATTCTCGATCTGCTCAAATCCGATTCGCGCATCCAGCCGAACCGCGTCATTATTGACCATGTGGAGGAACATACCGTCAGCATGGTGCTAGACGCCGGGTTCTGGGCGGGGATCACCTTGTACCCTGAATCCAAGGCCACTCCAGCCCGAGCCATCGACATGGTAGAACAGGCCGGCATGCGTAATATCTGGCTCAATTGCGCCTGCGACTGGGGTCGTTCGGAGCCGTTAGCCGTTCCCCGCACCGCACTGGAAATGCGTCGGCGCGGATATTCCGCCGTCGCCATTGACCATCTGGTTTACGGCAACCCGCTCCGCTTTCTTTCCCAGAATCCGCGCTTCCAGATCGCCTGATGGCTCCGCTCTACCCCCGCTCGTTTGGCAGGCAGATCCAGTCTGTCGGCGTGATCTTTGGCATGGCCGGAGCAACCCTGCTCCCTCCCCAATCCCGCCTTCTGGCTCAAAATCCGACCGAGCCACCACCCGAAGCCAAGGCCACTCCGGAAGTCCCCGCTCCCGCCTCGCCCAATCCCACCTATTCCCCGACCTGGGACACCCAAAAACAGGCGCGCACTTGGGCCTTTTCCATCCCGCCACCCCGCGGAACCATTTGCGACCGCAACGGTCTCCCGTTGGTCAACCAGCGTGTCGCCTACAACCTCGCGCTCGCTTTTCCAAGACCCCTAAGTTTCACCGACGCCGAAGTCACAGCCTTTGTGCAAAGTGAAGCCCAGCAAATCGGCCTTCTGCTAGGGCGCCCCATTTCGGTGCGTCCCGACGCCGCACTCAAACATTACCGGAGCCGACCGCTTTTATCGTGGGTCTTGCTCGAATGTCTCTCGGAAGCCGATGCCAAAAAGGTGCGCGACGCCAAGCGCGACTCATGGGAACTGCTTCCCTTTTACGCTCGGAATTATCCCCACGGCACACTGGCTGGCCATGTCCTCGGGTACATCGGCCGCATGGGCCGTTTTCTGGACAGTCCGGTGGAAAATAACGAGCCGCTCTGGCCCGACATCGAAGGCCGCGATGGCCTTGAAAAGAGTTTTGATAACGTGCTGCGCGGCGACCCCGGACAGCTCAACGTGACCTACAACTCTGCGGGCAAACGCGCCTCCGAACAGGTCACGATTACACCGGTTCCGGGAAAACACGTCATCACCACGATTGACCTCGAGCTGCAACGTCTGTGTGAGAAAGCACTTGCCGCCAAAGCCAAACGTGGTGCCATCGTCATGATGGATCCCCAAAACGGCGACATTCTCGCTCTGGCTTCCTGGCCCCCGATCAATCCAAACAAATTTGTACCCACCATCCGCGAGGCTGATTTAAAGGCCCTCTACAACGACCCCAACGTGCCGCTCATCGCACGCAGTTTTCGCTCGGCCTACACACCGGGTTCCACCTTCAAGTGTTTTGTAGGACTCGCGGGCCTAAGTGCCGGCAAGATTACGCCCTCGGACGAGTTCGATTGCCCGGTCGCCCTCGAGATTGGAGATCGGGTTTTTCACAACTGGAAAAAGGAAGGCACCGGGAGTCTCAATTTCGCCCAAGCCCTCGAGCAGTCCTGCAACACCTGGTTCTATCAGGCAGGAATGAAAATGGGCGGCCAGGTTATTGTCGACTACGCCCAGCAACTCGGGTTGGGAGAGAAAACCGGTGTCCCACTTCCAGACGAACGGGAAGGACGCGTCCCGACCGACGAATACATGAAGCGCAAACACGGTCTCCGGCTGACCGGCGGCAGTGTGGCCAACCTGTCCATCGGCCAGGGAGACACGGAAATCACCCCGCTGCAAATGGCCCAGGCCATGAGTGTCATCGCCAATGGCGGCATCCTTTATCAGGCCAGGCTTGTGCAGCAGATCCAGGACGTTACGGGGGAGGTCGTAAACGCCTATAACGTACGGATCCGGCGCAAGATAGAAATCCCCAACGAAGCCATGGGCGCCTTACGGCAAGGCATGGCGCTGGTCGTCAACGGACCCCATGGCACCGCTCACCAGGCTCGTCTGGACAAGATTACCGTGGCCGGCAAAACCGGAACGGCTCAGTGGGGCGCCAAGCCCAACGAAAAGACGGCCGCCTGGTTTGCCGGCTTTGCGCCAGCGGAAGGACCGCGGGTTGCCTTTGCGGCACTGTACGAAGGGGATGCCAACAACAACGACGTCCACGGCGGCTCCTCTGCCGCTCCCATGATTGGGATGGTTCTCAAGGAATATTTTAAGGACGCCACCAAATCCAAAGCCATCAAGCCTCGGGACGAGGAGGGCAACGAATTGGACCTCCCCATGGCCCCAACCGCCCCGGTCAAAGCCGAGCCGGCCGCTGTTCCGCCACCCAAAGAAACCGCGCCGCCCCCACCTCCGCAGAAACCCTCCTTCTGGAAGCGTCTCTTCGGTTCTTCCTCCAAGGAATAAGCGGCCCAAGCAACCCTGCCCGCCCCTTGCGTCGGCCGGTTCCGGAGGGAGGCCATCCACCCGGAGTTTAGCCATTAAAAGAGAACGGCTTACCCAGCCGTATCTCCGGCAAATTCACCAACCTTGCGGAACTTCTGGTACCGGTCTTCGAGCAGCTGCTCCACAGGTTGCCCCACCAACTCGTCGAGTTGCCGGACAATAGCTTCCCGTAAATTCAGAATCGCGTGCCCCTGATCCTGATGCGCGCCGCCCATCGGCTCGGGAATCACACCGTCGATCAGGCCAAGTTCGAGCATATCCTTGGCCGTAAGCTTCAAGGCTTCCGCAGCTTCCGGGGCATGCTTGCGGTGTTTCCACAAAATCGCCGCGCACCCCTCAGGGCTGATTACTGAGTAATAAGAGTTCTCGAGCATCAACACCCGATTGGACACCCCGATTCCCAACGCTCCACCCGATCCGCCTTCGCCGATCACCACCGCCACCGATGGAGTTTTGAGCACCATCATCTCCCTGAGATTCAGCGCAATCGCTTCGGAAATGTGTCGCTCCTCGGCACCCACCCCCGGATAAGCCCCGGGAGTATCGATGAGCGAAATAAACGGCAACCCAAACTTCTCCGCCATCCGCATCAGGCGCAGCGCCTTGCGGTATCCCTCGGGGTGAGCGCTGCCAAAGTTGCGTTTGAGGTTTTCTTTGGTGTCGCGCCCCTTCTGATGCCCGATCACCACACACCGGTATTTACCAATCGTGGCCAGACCACCGGGCATGGAGGCGTCATCGCCAAAGAGACGGTCGCCGTGAAGCTCCACGAAATCGTGAAACGCCAACTGCATGTAATCCAGCGAGAAAGGACGGGCGGGATGCCGCGCAATCTGCACCCGTTGCCAAGCCGTCAGGTTGCAGTAGATGTCCCGGCGAGTCTGCTCGAGCTTTTCCTCCATCCGGCGCACCTCGGTCTCAAAATTAATATCATTGGCGGCGGAACTGCTTTTGAGATCAGCAAGTTTAGCCTCCAGTTCGAGGACCGGTTTTTCAAACTCGAGCGGCTGCAATTTCATGAGTGGATCAGCGTATGGTGACAGTCTGGTTCTTCGGGAGCAACGCCGAGAGTGCGGTCACGGCCTCCGGTAAAAGACCGTACCCGGACGACGGCCGCGGCACATTCTCCATTTCCGCCCCGGGTTCGGCGTAGAGTGTATGCCCGCCCGGATGAAACACAATCCAGTGGAACGATTCCGCGTACCCCTTCTCGTTGGAGGAAAGCCGCTGACCGTCTTTCCAGCCCGGTTTGTCCGTCACTTTCACGCGCAGTCCGGCCGGTGCCCCCTTTTTGAGAACCCCGACGCGGGCCGCTCCCTGGGTGGACAAAATGGGATATTGCGCAAAAAATTCTCCCGATTGAAGAATCAGCACCTTCGACTCCTTCCGGTCTATGATGGCGGAGAACTGGGACGGCACCCACACCAGACGTTGACCGACCCGCAGGTTGCTGCTCTCGAGGCGGTTCATGGCCATGAGTAAATCGGGCGACACCTTCAGCCGATGGCTGATTTTGTTTAAAACATCCCCGGCCTTGACCACATACGCCTGTTTCCCAAGCGTCATTCGGGGCGACAACAGCAAATTCATCTGAATGGCTCCAAGCCGGAACCGCGCTTCCTCGGCTTTGGTCGAATCGGGATAGGCGTTTAAGAACTCGGTGTAAGATCGCATTGCAGCCAAAGGATCCCCGGCGGCCTCCAACTGAACGCACTTCTGATACTCGGCGACGGTCGTATCCTCGAAGCCTTGAGAAGCAGGCACGGGCGACTCCTTGTCGCGCTGCAAAGCCACCTCCGGCAACACAAAGAGTGTGTAGGTATAATAACCGCCGCCGCCAAACACGGCCGCAATTAACACCAACAACACGATCGCTTTGAGAAATCCCTTCACAACAGATCCTCCCCCTTGGTCCAGCTTCCAACACTCACTCAGCCGACTACAACAACCCGCGACGACGAAAATCCCCCATATTCCCACCCGACGACTCCTGAATCATGTCGGAAGCGAACTTCAACAAACTCACCTCCCACCCCTCGTCCACCCCCTGGATAATCGCGCTGAGCGGATCCTCCGAATAATCCACCGTCTCCTTGAGCCGATCGATGACTTCTTCTATGGAACTATTCACAATAGATTCAGTCACATCGGTTTTGCGGAACTGAAACCCGTATTTCAACACCGCCAGATGCCCCGAATTGCGCTGGAGCCATTCCATAAACTGCTCCGCCTTTTCTCCAAAACCCTCCAGCATCATCCGTTCGAGATGATTGGGCGCGATAATGAGCGGTTTTTCCGCATGCAGCCGCCCGTCACGGACCCGGACCTGGTTTACGGAATCCATCAGTTCCGTAACGATGTAGAAACGAAAGTTCGTAGAACCAAAGGTCTCAATGCGCCGTTGGGGGGCAAGGATCACCTGAGTGTTCTCAATAGCGTATTGGAAGGATGCCTCGTTCAGCATGGAGCGTTCCGCTAATGTAGACGTTAAAACATGGAGCGCAAACGCTGAGAGTCCGCTCCGACGCAAACCTTGCCCCTGTTGGCCCCCCACGGGTCGGTTGAGCGCAAATCCGCGCAACCTTTGCCTCGGCCCGGTGTTTTTCACTCATACACCAGAGCCTCTTTTATGAACGACCATCCCCCTTTTGGTACCGAGCACGACGCCCTTCCGCTTTCCCGGCGCGCCATGCTGCAACGTTCCGGCCTCGGATTGGGGGCCCTCAGCCTCGCCACCCTCCTCGGGGAAGACCTCCTGGGCTCCCAAGTCCAGGCCGCGGCCACGGCGTCACTCGTCCCCAAAGAGCCTCATTTTAGAGCCAAGGCCAAACGTATCATCCAAATTTTCGCCTACGGCGCCCCCTCCCAGGTCGATACCTGGGATCCCAAACCCGCGCTGGCCAAATACGCCAACCAGGCTCTGCCCGACCTTCGCGGCAAAGCCTTCCCCTCGCCTTTCCAGTTTAAAAAACACGGTCAGTCCGGCATCGAAGTCAGCGAAGTGTTTCCCAAACTCGGCGAACACGTGGACGAAATGGCCGTCATCCGCTCCCTGTACACCGATATCCCAGCACACGAAGTCGCCCAGATATTTATGAATACGGGCTCTCTCCGGCTCTCGCGCCCCAGCCTCGGCTCCTGGCTACTTTATGGGCTGGGCAGCACCAACCAGAACCTCCCCGGCTTCATGGCCCTACGCAACGGCGGAGCTCAGCCCAGCATGACCGAAAGCTGCTCGGCCTCCTTCCTTCCAGGCGTTTACGCCGGCACCCAGATCAGCACCGCCAAACTCAAACCCGACGAAATTCTCGAAAATCTCCGCAACCCCTTCATGGGGATCAAAGATCAGCGCAAACAGCTCGATTTTGTCTCCCGCCTCAATTCCCAACACAGCGCCAACCTCCAACACGACGCCCAATTGGAAGCGCGCCTGCAGGCTTTTGAAATGGCCTTCAAAATGCAGACCGAGGCTACCGACGCGTTTGATCTCGCCAAGGAATCCACCGAAACCCGCGAACTTTACGGCGACACCTCCCTCGGCAACCAGCTTCTGCTGGCCCGCCGCCTCGTCGAACGCGGCGTGCGCGTCGTCCAAGTCTGGCACGGCGGCTGGGACATGCACAATGACCTCGAAGGCAACATGACCAAACGCGGCGCCGAGGTCGACCAACCCGCAGCCGCCCTGCTTTCCGATCTCAAAGCACGCGGAATGCTCGAAGACACTCTGGTGCTGTGGGGCGGCGAATTTGGGCGCACGGTCACTTTTGACAACAACGGCAACGAAAAGCCGGGCCGCGACCATAACAACAAAGGGTTCTGCTGCTGGATGGCCGGCGGCGGCGTCAAAGGCGGCACCGTTTACGGGGCCACCGACGAGTTCGGCGCAAGCGCCGCCGTGGACCGAGTACACGTCCACGATCTTCACGCAACCCTGCTCGCTCTGATGGGATTTGACCACACGCGCCTTGTTTACAACGTCAACGGCCGGGATTTCCGTCTCACCAACGTCTCAGGAAACGTCATCAAAGCCGTCATTGCTTAAGGAGAACTGACCCATGCGCACCTTCCTCTTTTCCTACCGCAGCCTGCTGCCCCTTTTGCCCGTCCTCTTCTCCGGCAATACCGCTCCGATCCTCGCCGCTGCAACTCCGGCCCCGGCATCCGCTGCGATCTCAGCCGCCACAGATCCCGCGTTTTTTGAGCAACGGATCGTTCCGATCCTCGCCCAAAACTGTCTGAAATGTCACAGCGACTCGGACGGAAAAGTCAAAGGCGGCCTAGCCATGGACACCCGGGAAGGACTTCGCAAGGGAGGCAAAAACGGAGAAGTCATCACCCTGGATAAACCCGAACAAAGCCCTCTTCTCAAACGGATCCAGTCCACCGATCCGGATGAGAAAATGCCCCCCAAAGACACTGCGCTGACTCCGGCCCAGGTAGCCGATCTGACCGCCTGGATCCAAGCCGGCGCACTCGATCCGCGCACCACGCCCACCAAAGGCCCCTCCCTTGCCGAGCAGGCCGCCAAAGCCAAAAACCACTGGGCCTTTCAACCCGTCAAGGTCACTCCCCCGCCCCCCACCAAAGGCACCTGGGCCAGAACACCCATTGACCAATATGTTTTGGCAGCCCAACAAAAGGCGGGCCTCAATCCCAACCCCGAAGCCGACCGTTCCACACTAATCCGACGCGCCTATTTTGATATGGTCGGGCTGCCACCGACTCCCGCCGAGGTTCAGGCTTTCGTACAGGACGCCTCCCCGAACGCCTGGGAAAAGGTGGTCGATCATCTTCTGGCCTCGCCCCAATACGGCGAACGCTGGGGCCGTTACTGGCTGGATGTAGCCCGCTACTCCGACACCAAGGGCGCCCCAAGCCGCAGGAACAACGAAGACCCCAGAAACGTAGACGCCTGGTCATACAGGGATTACGTCATCAACAGCCTTAATGAAGACCGTCCTTACGACCTCTTTATCAAAGAACAGCTCGCCGCCGATCTTCTGACCTCCAGCTCGGACAAAAGCCCCCTTGCCGCCCTCGGATTTTTGACCGTCGGCGAACGCTTCGCCGGCAATCAGAACGACATCCTCAACGATCAAATCGACGTGGTGAGCCGGGGTTTTCTGGGATTAACGGTCGCCTGCGCACGCTGCCACGACCACATGTTCGATCCGATTTCGCAGAAGGATTATTATTCCCTGCACGGTATTTTCGCTTCGACCAAAAACACCAAAGAGAACCCCCTCATCGAAATGCGGGCGTCACAGGAAGTATTTGAGGACTACGAACGCGCGCGGGGCGAGGCGCTGGAAAAGATCCGCTCCCAGGTCCGGGCTGAGTTCGCCAAAACGACCAGACTCTTCCGCAAAAACATCGAGACCATTTTACTGACCCTGCCGCTGGAGAGACGGGAGCGTTCGGTAGCGCTCCGGAAAGCCGGACTGGATGTCCGCGATCTGGAGGGGTTAAGAGCCGCCGCCCCGGCGCTTCAAAGCGAACCGGCATTCCGCCCGTTTCTGGCGTTTGTAAAATTGGAGCAGGCCCAGTGGACGAATGTCGCCCCGGAGCTTTGCCGTCGAATCGCGGCTGGAGGAGAACGTTTCGAGCAGGTTCCCGAAGGCGTCCGGGCGGCTTTTGGACAAGCGCAGCCGAAGGATTTAAAGGAAGTGGCCGCTCTGTATGGCAAATTGTTCGCCGAGGTGGAGGCACTTCAGAGCCGTAGCGTCACCGACGATCCGCTCGTGGTGGCCCTCGGGGCGATTCCGTTCCGGGGCGAAGACAGCAACGCGCTGAGTGCCGACGCCTTGATTGAAAAGCTGGGGCTTCGTGCCTCCAACGCCATTGCCGGCTTGCGTGCCCAGCTGGATCAAATCGATATGAGCCACCCCGGCGCTCCCAAACGTGCAATGGCCGTCGAAGACGTGCCTAAACCGGCCAACTCACCCGTGCTGATCCGGGGCGAGGCCGGCAGCCGGGGAGAAATCGTGCCACGACGCTTTCTGGAAGTACTTTCCTCCAGTCAAAGACCCGAATTTAAGCTTGGGAGCGGGCGCCGCGAACTGGCCGAGGCCATCGCCGATACGCAAAATCCGCTCACTGCCCGGGTGCTGGTCAACCGGGTATGGCTCCACCATTTCGGTCAGGGCATTGTCGGGACCCCCGATGACTTCGGCGTCCAGGCCCCCGATCCCACCCACCCGGAGCTTCTGGATTACCTCGCCTCCGAATTCATCAAAAACGGATGGCATCTCAAACCCCTCCACAAACAAATCCTGATGTCGGCGGTATTCTGCCAAAGCTCGGCGACCAACGCCGCGTATGCGGCCAAGGACGTCAGCAACAAATTACTGTGGCACTTCAACCTGCGACGGCTCGACTTTGAAGCGCTCCGCGACTCGCTCCTGTATATCGGAGGTCGGCTCGATCTGAGTAAAATCGGAGGCCAACCTGTTAACATCCTGTCCGAGCCGTACTCCGACCGGCGCTCGCTCTACGGATATATAGACCGAGCGGCCCTTCCGGAACTGATGACCCACTTCGATTTCGCCAATCCCGCTTTGGGGAATGGGAAACGCCACGAAACCATCGTCCCGCAGCAGGCTCTATATTTGATGAACAGCCCCCTGATGGTGGATGTCTCCCGACGACTTCTGGCGCGTCCCGAAATGACTGCAGCGACCACGGACGCACAAAAAATCACCACCCTGTACTGGATTATCTACCAGCGGGCTCCGAAGACGGGGGAACTCCAAATGGCCGCCGACTTTCTGCGTGAGCTCCGTGCGACAAAGTCCGACCAGCCCGTGGCGGAGGCTCCCAGCCCCAGCCCGGAAACCGCTTCCAAACTCCCAAGAACAAAGAAGCCTAGCCCTGAAGCCATCGCGGCTGCTCTGGCCAACAGACGCTCGGGCGGGTTCCAACTTCAGAACGCCGGCGAACGGGTGGAGCGACGCCCGCTGGAAGAATGGGAGAAGTTCACCCACGCACTCCTGATGGCCAATGAGTTAGCCTATTACAACTAAACCGCTCTGGCCCCGAGGGGACCCTAAGCGGCATTGCGATTCGCGGGCCCCTCGTGTTTAATCCACGGGAACTCGGTGCCTCTTTCACCCCGATGAAAAATTCCAAGTCTGCACTGTTCAACAACAGCCTTTCCCGACTCGCCCAGTGGCTGGCTCCCGTGGTTTTCACCTTCTGTGCCGGTTCACTCTCTTTAGGACAGGGCGTCGAATGGGAAACTCTAAACAAAGAAGCCGGCAGTCTCTACACTCAGGGCCGCTATGACGAAGGGATCTCCGTGGGCCTACGAGCCTTGGACACAGCGACGCTGGCCGTGGGCCCGGACCATCCGTCGGTGGCCACGACTCTGAACAATCTGGCGCTGATTTATAAGACCAAGGGTAGTCATGCTGAGAGTGAACCGCTTTATCTGCGCTCCCTGGCCATCACCGAAAAAGCCCTCGGCCCGGACCACGGTTCGGTGGCGGCGATTCTGAATAACCTCGGGGTTTGTTACGCGAGCCAGCGCAAATACACCGAAGCGGAACAAGTCTACGCCCGGTCCCTGGCCATGGCGGAGAAAGCCCTCGGGCTCACTCACATCGCGCTGGTGGACTACATCAACAACCTGGGCAACCTCCATAGAACCCAAGGGCAATACGCCAAAGCCGTACCGTTCTACGTACGCGCCTTGTCCATCACCGAGAGCTCCCTCGATGCCTCCCACCCCAACGTGGGGACCTGCCTGAACACACTGGCCAGTGTCTATAACATCCAGAGTAACTACGCTCAGGCGGAACCTCTTTTTAAACGGGCACAGGCCATTGCCGAGAAAGCCTACGGGCTGAGTCATCCGAAAGTCGCCGCCGTTCTTAACAACCTGGCTGTCCTCTATGTGGACAAGGCACTGTACACTCAGGCCGATCCGATTCTGACTCGCGCCCAGACGATCGCGGAAAAAACACTTCCAGCCGACAGCCCCAACGTCGCCACCAGCCTCAACACCCGGGCGCTCCTGTACACCAAACAGGCTCATTACAGCCTTGCGGAACCCGTCGCCAACCGCGCCCTACAGATTCTGGAAAACGCGCTGGGCCCCGATCATCCCAGCGTTGCTGCGGCTCTGGAAAGTTTGGCCAACATTTATATCGCCCAGGGCGATTTTGCCAAAGCCGACCCACTTTGCGAACGCTCGGTCGCCATTCTCAAAGCCGCCCTTCCGGCGGATCATCCCGATTTGCTCGCATGCCAGAACACGCTCACGAGCGTCTATATAGCCGAAGGGAAGATCTCCATGGTGGAGCCCGTTTGTAACCGATCCTTGGCTGCGTTGGAAAAGGCCATGGGGATGAACCATCCCGAGGTGGCCAACGTCCTGAACGCCCTTGCCCGAGTTTACAGCGCCCAAGGCAAACACAATCTGGCCGAACCCCTCTGTAAACGCGCGCTCACCATTCAGGAAAAGGCTTTCGGCACCAGTCATCCGAACATCGCACCGACCCTCGATATCCTCGCAAAACTCTACCTCTCCAAGGCCAAATACACTCAGGCGGAGCCCATTTGTAACCGGTCGCTCGCCATCCGCGAAAAAGCCCTCGGTAAAAACCATCCCGCCGTCACAGCCAGCCTCGAGAACATTAGCGCCCTCTACAAAGCCACAAACCGGAAAGCCGCCGCCGATGCCCTGGACAACCGCTCAGCCGGTATCCGCACCCTCAAACGCTAAACCTCAGCGGCAGTGCCACCTAAAATGAGACGGGGGAGGGAATCGAACCCACGAACGAAGATTTTGCAGATCTCGGCCTTACCACTTGGCTACCCCGTCACGTCTACACTCCTTTTATCGAACCGGGCTGGCACGATGGTGGTATCAGACCGCTTTGCCCCTCCCCATACGCCCATGGCTGGGCACAATTCGGAGTTACAATCCACCTTGTGAGGAAGGTGGTGGAGCCTAGGGGATTCGAACCCCTGACCTCCTCAATGCCATTGAGGCGCTCTACCAACTGAGCTAAGACCCCTTTTCGGGAGGGGAGGGAGCTTCGGGGACAATCCCCCTCGAAGCAAATCCTTTTTAAAAAAATCAGCCCCGCGACCGATTAAACTGGGACACTTCCCGTTGCATTTCCCGTTTGACCGCATGCGCCTTGAGATCCGCACGCTGGTCGGCCTTCTCTTTTCCGGTCCCAACCCCAATCTCCACCTTCACTAGGGCCCCCTTCCAATAAAGCCGCAGCCCAATGATCGAATTACCCTTGATCTGGGAGATCCCAAAAAGACGGTCTATCTGCTTGCGGGACACCAACAAACGCCGCAACCGCTTGGGCTCATGCTGATAAAAGCTGGCCTTTTCGTACTCCCTCACATCCAGGCCATAAAGCCACAACTGCCCTTTCTCAACCCGCGCAAACGCCCCCTGGATGTTCGCAAATCCGGCACGGATGCTTTTCACCTCCGTGCCCTTCAATTCCACGCCGGCCTCTAGGCGCTCCGAGATCGCAAAATCTCGCAAGCCCTTTCGATTCACCGAAATCTCGGCGATCCTACCCCGGTCCCGGCTCATACTTTCTACCCGACCTGCTCGGGAAAATGACTAAGCAACCGGCATGACCTCCTCTGGAGGCATTTCCAGAGTGAGCTTGCCTTCGGCAATTTCCATAAAGGCGATATCGGCAAACCCAGCGCGGATTCCGGCGTCCACCAACGGGCGATCGCCCTGGCTAAGCTGCTTTACACGCTTACTCACAGCGTTCACAAGCGCCTGAGGGCTGGGGACATGCTTTAGGGCTTCTTCTAGGAGATGACTGGTCATGGCAATTAGATTTCCCGACCGGGTTCACGGAAGGGTCTGACACAGTAGCTTTGGGCCTTGCCTCTGTCAAACCTCCCGCCCGGCCAGGCAAACAAGCCTACTTGGCCTTGGGCGCCGCTTTCTCCGCTTCGAGCCGCTCGGTGAGTTGCCCGAGAATCTGTGCTGCACGTTTGCCAGACTCCGATTCCGGATCGAGCGCACGCACGTCGCTCAGCAACTTCATCGCAGTCTGGTTATCCTTGGGCGGAGCCAGATAGTTCAGCACACTGATAAGCGCTTCCTGCTTCTGTTGGGGCGTCGCTTTGGGATGTTTGGCCACAAACTCATCCCCCACCGCGCGTAAGGCTTCCCCGCCAGCAGGCCTTTTTTCCATCAGCAAGGTGTCCAGATTCGCAAGCGCCGCCACAAATCCGAATTTGGCATCCACTCCCAGGGTGTCCTGCGGATCTAGTTCCCGGATGTCCTTCAACGTCTCCTTATAGTGAATGGCCACCAGATCTTCGCCCAGCGCATCCAGACCGAGTTTAATCGCCGCGGCCTTCTCCGTGCCACTCAAGGTCGCGGCCTTTGCGAAGGCCGCATCCCGTTTGACCCGAATCTCCCGCAATTCCTCCAAGTGCTTCAGATACCCTGCCGCTCCGCCTTTCTGGTAACCCGTCTGCGCATACGGTTTCCCGGCGGCATCCGTCAGGTAAATCGTAGGATACCCTTTAACCGAATAGGCGGCCTGCAAGGCTTCATTCTGCGTCCGGATCTCCGGGGTCACACGGGAGGCATCCTGAGGGAAATCCAGTTCCACGAGGACAAAATCCTTAGGGGCAGCCTCCTTGAACTCAGGTAAGTCAAAAACTTCTTTCCGAAGCCGGATACACCACGAACACCAGTCCGATCCCGTGAAATCCAAAAGCATGTCGCGTTTTGTCGAAGCCGCCTCGCTTTTGGCCTTCTCAAAATCCGACACCCAACCTTCCGGGACAGACGCCTGGGAAGAAACCAGACTCACAGCAGACACCAACGCAAAAAGGGGAGCACGCATTCCTGTATGCCACCCACAAGTCGCCGACTCCGCAACCTGTTATTCCGCAATTTCTCCTCGCAGACACCGCAAACTCAAACCCCTCCGTGGCGCCGCCGCTTCAAACTGCCTTTTCAGGTGTATCCCACCTCATTTCGTGACATGCTCCCCGGCCCTATGCCCGCACTTGGCGTCGATCTCGTTGAAGAAATCCTGGCTCTTAAAAGAGAGCGCAATGCTGTCATCCTTGCACACAACTATCAGATCCGTGAGATCCAGGAGGTTGCCGACTTTGTCGGAGACTCCCTCGGTTTATCCATCCAGGCGGCCGGCACGGATGCCGACGTGATTGCCTTCTGCGGGGTACATTTTATGGCCGAAACGGCCAAGATCCTGAATCCTTCCAAACGCGTGATCCTCCCCGATCTCGACGCCGGATGTTCACTTTCGGACTCTTGTCCGGCCGAGGCTCTAGAGGCTTATTTGAAAGCAAACGCGGACAAAAATTATTACGTCATCGCCTACATCAATTGTTCGGGCGGCGTAAAAGCGCTTTCGGACGTCATCTGCACCAGCGGAAATGCCGTTCGCATTGTGAATGCCGCGCCCAAGGACAGGAACATCCTGTTTGTGCCCGATCAAAACTTGGGCCAGTGGGTGATGGAACAGACAGGACGGCCCATGGAACTGTGGAAGGGGTCTTGTTACGTCCATGTCGAGTTTACCAAACAAAGCATTGAGCGCATCCGCGCCGAACATCCTGGCGCTCCCGTCGTGGCGCATCCGGAGTGCACAACGGCCGTGCGGCTTCTGGCGGATGAAGTGTGTTCGACCGAAAAGATGATCCATTACTGCCGGGATCATTCGGCCAAGGCGTTCATTATCGTCACCGAATCGGGGATGTTACACCGGCTCGAACGGGAATTGCCTGATCGCATTTTTATCCCGGGCCCAACGGACGTTTGTGCCTGTGCAGACTGCCGTTTCATGAAGCGGAACACTTTGGAAAAGCTTCGGGACGCTCTGGATTCGTTGCAGCCCGAAATCACCCTTCCCGAAGCCCTCCGGGCACGCGCAGAATTACCCATCCGACGGATGCTCGAGCAGAGCGTATAGGTTCACGGAGCACGAAGAGGACGCTCTTTGACTTAGTGCGCGGAGCGGACTTCGCGACGTGGGGGCCGACGAGGCCGGGGAGCTGTTGCCGGCTGGAAGGGCAGTACAAAAGCCTCATGGAAGGAGTAAGCGCCCTTAAAATCTTCCAGCGAGTCGGTCTCGGAACGACCAAAAATGCCAACTTGGATGAGGTTGTAGACCATCTCCCCGAAGTGTTCGCACCTCTGAATCCCCCAGTATTCAAGCACTGTCACCACCATCGGCCCGAACTGTTTGAGGGCAAAAACGCGGATTCCGTCCAGCAGTTGCTGACCCGAAACGTGA
Organism: Akkermansia muciniphila; assembly: GCA_945883955.1. Taxonomy (GTDB): domain Bacteria; phylum Verrucomicrobiota; class Verrucomicrobiia; order Chthoniobacterales; family Chthoniobacteraceae; genus Chth-196. The sequence continues at coordinate 24,379 of CAMCYN010000005.1, read as the reverse complement.
ACGGCCCGATTGTCCCGATTCTTTTTGGCCTGGGCTACGGTAAAATCCAGGGCTTCCCGAAGAAAAATATAGGCGTCCCGGTCAAACCTGCTGTCCCGGGCGAGGATCTCTTCCACCGCCTCCGTAAAATCGAGTTTCTGCATGAATTTAAAAGCGGTCGACGCGAAAGGATCCAAGAGACCTGACCCGGCTTTCTGCCGCGTCCATTATCCGTCTACTGACCTTTGGAAGCCGACCCGCCTTATTTAGTCCCGGGAGATGGGATCGTCAACTGCCCGGGGGGAATCGCATGATTGACTCGGCGCGACCCCTTCCAGTAAGTTCACGGTTCGGTAAATTTAACAGACTCGAATCGTCGAAAAAAGAGGGGTGAGAACTATGCCAGAAGTATCAGTAAGAAAAGGTGAACCAATCGACCGCGCTCTCAAGCGCCTGAAATCCAAAATGGAATCCGAAGGAATCATGGAGGAAGTACGTCGTCTGCGTGCCTTTGAAACACCAACCATCAGAACGAAGCGCAAGGCCCGTGCCAATGCGAAGCGTGCTAAGGCCAAGTTCCGGTTTAACGCCCAGTAGTTCCTCTTTTTTGCGGCTTTCCTAAAAAGCCCCGACGATTCTGCAACGCCGCTGTTCTTTTAAAGAACAGCGGTTGTTTCGTATCTGCCCCAGACACTAAGCCAGAAGCGCTTTCACCACCTGTCCGTGGACATCGGTGAGGCGGAAATCCCGGCCCTGAAAACGATAGCTCAACTGCTCATGGTTGAACCCAAGCAGATGCATAATCGTCGCCTGCAAGTCGTGGACGTGCACGGGATTCTCCGTAACCGCAAACCCCATTTCATCCGTCGCCCCATAGGCGAACCCGCCCTTGATTCCACCGCCGGCCAACATCAGCGAAAAACAGTCGGGATAATGGTCGCGCCCCAGCACCGAGCCCCCCGCCGTCCGTCCTTCGCGGAAGGGGGTGCGCCCAAATTCGCCCCCCCACACAATCAACGTATCCTCCAGCAATCCGCGCTCCTTTAAATCCTGGATAAGAGCCGCCACCGGCTTGTCCGTTTTGCCCATCTTTTTGCTGAGCCCGTCCCGGATATCCTCCTGAGGGCCCGTGCCGTGAAAATCCCAGCCCCAGTCAAATAACTGCACAAAACGCACCCCCTGCTCCACTAGGCGCCTGGCCAGCAAACAGTTATTGGCAAAACTAGCCTCTCCGGGCTTCGCACCATAGGCCTCCAGCACCTCCGGCTTTTCCTTGGAAATATCCATCACCTCCGGAACCGAAGCCTGCATCCGGTAGGCCAGTTCGTACTGCGCAATCCGCGTAGCCGTTTCCGGATGACCCAGTTCTGTGAGCTGCTGGGAATTTAAATCCCTCAACGCATCCAGACTCTGGCGGCGCGTCTCGCGATTCATCCCGGATGGATCCGACACATACAGCACCGGGTCGCCTTTGGAACGGCATTGCACCCCCTGAAAAACCGACGGAATAAATCCACTTCCCCAACATCCTTGGCCGCCGCTCGGTTGGGTGCCCGAAGAAATCAGCACCACAAACCCGGGCAAATTCTCATTCTCGCTCCCCAGGCCGTACGTCACCCAGGATCCCAGCGACGGCCGACCCTGCCGAGGCGAACCTGTGTAAAGCAACAACTCCGCCGGAGCGTGATTGAACTCATCGGTTTTCATCGAATGAACCAGGGTCACCTCCCCAGCAATCTTGTGAAAATTCGGAACCGCATCCGACATCCAGAGGCCTCCGGGCCCGTACTGCTTAAACGTACGCGGTGTCCCCATCAGCTTGGGCACGCCGGTGGTGAACGCAAACTTGCGCCCTTTCAGAAAATCATCGGGACAATCCTGCCCGCTCCGTTTGATCAACTCGGGCTTATAATCGAAAATATCCAGATTGGGCGGCCCTCCCGACATGTGCAGATAGATCACCCGTTTGGCCTTCGCCGGAAAATGGGACTTCCGGGCAGCAAGCGGGTTCTCGGCCAGGGTCGAAGCGGGCAGATCCCTTTGCAAAAGAGCCTCCATCGCGATTGCCCCCAGGCTGAAGCTGCCGGTCTTTTTCAAAAAATTCCGTCGGGTCTGCATCTGCAGGACCTCGTTCTGGAGCGTATTTTGAATGTTCATAAAATTGATTTTTGCATCCCTGCTTCCCCCCGCCTCAGCGCCTCATGAGTACTTCATCCAAATTTAAAAGCACGTTGCTCAGAACCGTCCATGCCGCCAGTTCGACCGGATCGGACTTGTCCGGCAATGGTCCCAGCGGATCGGTCGCCATTCGTTTTGCCCGATCGGGCTCGGCCGCAAAGCCGACTATGGTATCCGCCAGAAGTTTTGTAAGCCGCTCAATCTCCTGTTCGGAAGGCCGCCGGGAGAGGCTCCACCGGTAAGCGAATTGAATCCGCTCCAGGGTAGTCGCGCCACCTTCATTGACAATGCGCCGAGCAAAGGCCTGCGCCGCCTCCACAAACACAGGGTCATTCAAGGTCACAAATGCCTGCAGGGGCGTGTTGGTGCGATTACGCCGGATGGTACAGACCTCCCGGTTGGGAGCGTCAAAGGTGGTAAAACTCGGATACGGACTGCTGCGGCGTAATTCCGTGTACACCGCACGCCGGTAGCGGTCTTCACCGGAACTTGTCACCCAGTCGTTGGTGCTCCCAAAGGCTGTACTCAATCCGAGATTCGGCTGCTGGGGCCGGACGGGTTTGCCATACATCTTCGGACTGAGCAGCCCACTGACAAAAAGCGCCTGATCCCGCAACACCTCGCCTGTCGTCCGGAATCGCGGCCCGCGAGCCACAAACCGGTTGTCGGGATCCTTCTCCCGGGCTTCCGGGGAGACGGCGGACGATTGTTGGTAGGCCGCACTGGTGACGAGCAGCTTAAGGAACCCTTTTACGTCCCAACCCATACGCACCAGTTCCGTGGCCAGCCAATCCAGAAGGTCCGGATGCACGGGCATCTCGCCCTGGGCGCCAAAATCCTCGCTGGTTCGCACAATACCGATCCCAAACAGCGCTTCCCAAAACCGGTTCACCGTGACGCGGGCCGTCAGTGGGTTTTCAGCACTCACAATCCACCGGGCCGCGCCGAGGCGATTGAGAAGCCCACTTTCGGCCGGAGCCGGGAAGATGGCAGGGATCCCCGGTTTGACCTCCTCTCCAGGATTGAGGTAATTGCCCCGAAGCTGAACATGGGTCAGCCGGGCTTTGTCCGCAGGAAGTTCACGTAGAACAGGCACGGTATCCGGCTTGAGCGCTTCGAGATCCTTGCGGGCAGCGGCTAATGTGGTTCGTTCCTGTGAAGCTTCGGGCGCATGGTTTTTGATGTAAAAATCCCGAACTACCTCCTGTTTGGGCAGAGGAAGTTCGGCGATGGGTTTGGCCAGAAGCTCAAGGATATTCTGGGGCGTAGACGCCCAGGTCTCGACCCGGCCGTCCTCCGTGACTGCCAGGGAAAAGGACGCGAGATGCTGTTCCCGTTTGCCCGCTTTATGGTCCAGTTCGACGTGTAATTTGTCCCCTTCTTTCACCCCTATAGGCGCATCCAGAATCAGGGTTAAGGTTTGTGGCTTGGGATTAGGCCCAACACTCCACCCTTTATTCTTATTCTTCTCAGGATTCAGCGCTCGCAACCCCACCGCCGTTTGCGGCTCATACCCGCCGGCACTCGCCGTCGCATACACCGCCCGGAACTTCAGCTCCCGACCGCCTAAAACCTCGATTTCATGCGTCGTCTGCCGAAGATCCGCCTCAGTCCTGACCCAAACACTCTTTCTGGCTTCATCCAGCAGGCTCACCTTCACATCCCCCAAATAATATCCCCCCTCCTTGGGCACCGTGATCCGGATCCGCCCGACTCTCTGTAAGGAGCCGAGATCCACCTCCAAAAATTCCCCAGCCACCTCCCCCCGAGTGATCGCAACCGAATCGCGCCCCTCCACTCTGCCATCCAGGGCCCTGGCCGCCGCCGCTTCCCCCTGGGGTCCGCTCGAAGTCGCCACGGCCCCCTGCGCGACATTTTTCCCATCCGCCAAAACCTCCAGTTCAGCCACCTGAAGCGGCCGGATCGCTCCGGTCAGCTCCACCCGGACAAACCGGGTCAGCGCCCCCCTGACTCCCCCAGGCAGATGCACCGCATGCAAACGCTCCAGCACAAACGAACCGTTCCCACCGGCGCCCGCCGCTTTACCTGGTAACTTCTCATCCGGGATCGAGGTTAATTTCAGCGCCGTCACCTGAGCCCCGGACAACGGCAGGTCCATCGTATAAACGTCTCCCCCTTTTGGTTCTCCGCCGCTCACCAGATAGGAACCGTCCGGTCGCTGCTCCACCTGAGCCCCTTTTGCCGAGATGAGTTGCGCAGGACAAGCCACGTTCCACTTCAAGTCCTTGGGAAAATTGCCCTCCCATTTGGCAAATCCGGCAAGCCATTCGGGAGCAGGCTTGGAAAACTTCTCCTCCAGACTACGGACCTTTTCCTGCAATTCCGTTTTTCGAGCAGCATTTTCGGGCAGAAAAAACTCGTGCAGGGGTGCTTCGTCCCGGCGGTCGGAGTCTTCGGTCTGATTCAACAGGGCGTAAAACTGAAAGTATTCCTTGTGGGTGAGCGGATCGAATTTGTGGGTATGACACTGGGCACAGCCCATCGAGGTTCCCATCCACACCGACCAGGTAGTATTGACCCGGTCAATCACCGCCGACACCCGAAACTCCTCGTCTACGGTTCCGCCCTCGTTGTTGGTCATCGTGTTCCGATGAAAGGCCGTGGCGAAAAGCTGAGCTTCGGTGGGGTTGGGCAGAAGATCCCCGGCGAGCTGCTCCACGGTGAACTGATCAAAAGGCTTATTCTCGTTAAAGGACCGGATCACATAATCCCGGAAGGCCCAGATGCTGCGGCCGGGATCACTCGGATACCCGGCGGAATCGGCATATCGGGCGAGGTCCAGCCACATCCGGGCCCAATGTTCTCCGAAAGTCGGTTTTTCCAGAACTCGATCCACAAAGCGGCTGAAAGCATCCGGCGCCGGGTCCTTTTCAAACGTGTCTACCTCCTGGGGCGACGGAGGCAAGCCGGTCAGATCGAGCATCACCCGGCGCGCCAGTGTCGCCCGGTCCGCCGGCGGATTCACTTTTAAACCCTCCTTCTGAATGCGGCCAAACAGGAACCGGTCTATGGGATGCTGGCCCCAGACAGGAGAATCCACCTTGGGCGGCTCAATCCGGACGGGTTTGCTGTAGGCCCAATGGGGAGCATAAGTCGCCCCTTGCTGGATCCACTGGCGCAAAAGCTCCACCTCTTTTTCAGTCAGCTTTTTACCGCTTTTGAGTGGAGGCATGACCTCCTCCTTGTCCCGGGTTTCTATCCTTTCGAGCAGTGCGCTCTTTTCCGGGTGCTGTGGAACCACTGCAAAATATCCGCCCAAATCCCTGCGTGCCCCCTCTTCGACGTCAAGGCGAAGGCCTTCTTTATCGCCACCTTTGCGGTTCTTATCATCCGGTCCGTGACAGTGAAAACAGTAGTTCGAAAGGATGGGCCGGATCTCGCGTGCAAAATCAATTTTGCCACCTGAGGCCGCCTGTCCGGTATTACCGAGCGCCGCCAGAGCTACAAACCACCGGAGAAAGGAAAGCGAAGGGAGGGCCATACAGGAAACAAGCGAAGTCCGCCCCGTGACGACCCAGACCGCCCAAAAAAATTAGGCTCCCCACCCCACCCGTCCCCAAACCCTCAGCGCTCTGTAATCACCCATCGAGGAATGCAGATTTGTCGACACGCCGCGAAATGGCTATTCAGAGGGCCGTCACTACCCCGCTCCAAGAATCCGTATATTTTATGCCACATTCGCCCCGCTCCCAATCCCCCGTTCCCGTTCCGCTCCCCGAGGTCGCCGGGCCGCTCTGGCTTTTCCGAGCATTACACGTCCCTCAGGCGAAGAGTTACCAGATCCTGCATAACATTTTAAATGTCATCATTTTTGCCTCCGCGATCATTGGAGCCCTCGAAACCGTAGAATCCATTAAAAGCCACCACGCTCACACGCTGGCGGTCGCCGAATGGATCTTCGTAGCCATTTTCGCCATCGAATACGCCGCCAATATCATCACGGCAAAAAACAAAAAAGCCTACCTCTTCAGCTTCTGGGGCCTCGTCGATTTTCTGTCCATCGCGCCTTCCTTCCTGATGTTGGCCAACATCACGGCGCTCAAATCCGCCCGCGTCCTGCGGGTGCTGCGAGTGCTACGAGTGCTACGGGTCCTCAAACTAGCCCGGGAAGCCATGCAACGGATGCAGTCGGCCACTCAGGCAGAAAAGCGAAATCCGCTAGCAATGAACCTGACCATATATTTTCTGGCTCTGTTCTCTGTGGTCATCATTTCCAGCTCCCTCGTTTACCATGCCGAATTCGCCAGTGGCAGCATACAGACCATTGAAGCCACAGGCCCAAAAACACTTCGGATTCAATCCCACGATATGCACGGCAATCTGGCCGGAAGTAAGGTTACGCTAAGTGGCTATGGCGACTTGAGCGGCCCCTTTGAAGTGAAGGACTGGAACCCGAAAGACAAACATTTCGACATCGCGCTGCCAGACCCCTCCGCACTCGAAGGAGTTCCCCTCACCAACCACGGCTCCTGGGCCAAAGACACCCCATTCACCTCGGTGCCGCAGAGTATGTGGTGGTCGATTGTCACTCTAACAACGGTTGGTTATGGCGACATGTATCCAATCACCGTCTTCGGCCGGATCGTAGCAGCCTTCACCATGTTGCTCGGATTGGCACTGTTCGGCATGCTCATGAATATCGTCGGAAAAGCCATGATGGCAGCTCTCTTCGGCTCCGAGGACCTGGATAAAAATGACCTCGCACCGGTTGAAAACACGATGCCCCTAGCTTGGAATCCCACCTGGCTTCATTGTCCCACTTGCGGGCACCATCACCCGCCACAAACGCAAGCCATTGCCGCTCCGGCTATCGCACAACTGGAATAACAACCCCGCGGAGAACTTCACCAGACTGTTTCGGTTCTCAGCCGACTCGCCCCCCCCCGCGAGTGTTAGCTCGCGGGGAAATGGGCATTTGTTATCCAAAAGCAGACTTGTTAAGTCTGGCACTTTCCCCGCCCGCTTCGGTCTAACGGTCTATTTTTGTCATGCCCCATCGTACCCGTCACCACCACCATCCAGTCGCTCAACCATCGATTCCCGATGCCGCGGGGCCCATGTGGTTGTTCCGTGCACTTCACGTACCTAATGCCAAAAGTTACGGCCCCGTTCATAACTTCCTGAACATCACGATTTTTGTTTCAGCCATCGTAGGGGCTCTAGAAACAGTCGCATCCCTTCAGGATACGTGGGGAGCCTACCTGGTTCTGGCGGAATGGACCGTCGTCGGCATCTTTTCCCTCGAATACATCGCTAACATCCTCACATCCAAAAACAAATTTGGCTACATTTTCAGCTTTTGGGGCCTGATAGACTTCCTCGCCATTGCCCCCTCTTTCCTGATGCTGGCCAATATCACTGCCCTCAAATCCGCCAGCGTCCTTCGAATTCTTAGAGTACTCAGAGTCCTACGGGTCCTTAAACTGGCGAGGGAGGCCATGACCCGGCTTCAGGCCTCCACGCAGACCGAGGTGAAACAAAATTCCCTCCGGATGAACCTGACCATCTATTTCTTGGCCCTGTTTTCCGTGGTGATGATTTCCAGCTCGCTAGTTTACCAAGCCGAATATTCCAACGGCACCACCGTATCTGTTGAACAAGCAGGCCCGAAAATGCTCCGGGTAAAAACAAGCGAACTCCACGGAGACCTGTCTGGTAGCAAAGTCACCCTGGACGGATACGGCGAATTGAGCGGGCCATTCGAAGTTAAAACATGGAATGCCAAGGACGATTTCTTCGAAGTCGCACTCCCAGATCCAGCCCTTCTGGAGGGAATAAATCTGGCCCAGAAAGGTAAATGGGCCAAAGACACCCTGTTCACCTCGGTCCCCCAGGCAATGTGGTGGTCCATCGTAACCCTCACCACCGTCGGCTACGGAGACATGTATCCAATCACAATCGTCGGACGCCTTATCGCATCCGTCACGATGTTATGCGGATTGGCCTTGTTTGGGATGCTGATGAATATCATTGGAAAAGCGATGATGACCGCCCTATTCGGAACCGAAGAGCTGGAAAAAAGCGACAAGGACGACGGAGGCGAGGATCTTCCCACGGATTGGGATCCGGGTTGGAGGCACTGCCCCACCTGCGGACAAAAGCATGATGAACCGGCGCGATCTGAAGACGCGCCCCTCGCAGAGTCGGGCGTGTCTCGGGAAATACGTTGACGCACCGAAACCGGGGGCACTACCGTTGCCGCCCTTTCTTTAGGGGCAACCAAGCCGCTGAAGTAAGGATCACTGCCCGCACGAGAGCCTCGCTGGATAAACCTTCAGCGACCTCGAGCGCGGGCCTTTTTTGTCATATGGCCGAAGAACTTTCCTACGTACTTGTTACCCCGCACTCCATCCGCAAATCACGGACTGGTGGGATCTTATCCCGACTCATCTCGCGTACCGCGCTGGATCTTGTGGCCGGCCGCATATTCACGCCTTCCGCGGAACTTGTCACCGAATATGCCAACCGCATCGTGACCGCAGATGATCCCGGACACCGGGAAATTCAGGAACGCATTCGCCAGTATGTCCTGGAAAATTTCACCCCCACCCCCGAGAGCACACCCCGAGTTTTGATGCTCGTTTTCAAGGGTGAACAAGCCGTGGCTAAAATCCGCGAAGCGGTGGGACACATTCTTCACGAACGGACCTCAGGAGAAACCATCCGCGACACCTTCGGCGACTTCATCACGGACGCTCACGGCACGATAACTTATTTTGAACCGGCCGCCATCGCTGCCCAGAATGCAGCCAGCGCCAAAGCCGACCTTCTGCTCTGGGCACAGCATTCCGACACCGAAGGCGGCGTGATGGATTCCGCCATCACCTATCCTCCCGGACAGTCTGTCGAAAAAACCCTCGTTCTGATCAAACCCGACAATTTCCGCGGCCCCAACACCCGTCCGGGCGGAGTGATGGATGTCTTTTCCCGTTCGGGTCTCTACATCGTTGGGTTCAAGGTGCACCGCATGAGTGTGGCGCAGGCCGAACAGTTCTATGGCCCGGTGCTCGAAGTCCTCATGGATAAACTGCAGGGTCGCTCCGGCGAACAAGCCCGGAAGGTTCTCGAGGCGGAATTCGGATTGAGCCTCACTGAAGAAACCCAGGAAAAACTCGGCAAATTGCTTGGCCCCATCAACGGGCGCGAGAACTGGGAACAGATCGTGAAATTTATGGCCGGACGCAAACCGAGCGAGTGCCCCGCAGAATTGCGCAACGCTCCCGGCACTGAAAAGTGCATTGCCCTCGTCTACCAGGGAGTGGATGCCGTCCGCAAAACCCGCGACGTCCTCGGGCCAACCGATCCAGCGAAAGCACCCTCCGGAACAATCCGTCGAGAGTTCGGCCAAACCATCATGGTGAACGCCGCCCACGCTTCGGATGCTCCTGAAGCCGCTCAGCGGGAAATGGCTATTATTCAGATCGCAGAAAACAATTTTAAGACCATCGTAGAGAGTTGGTACTCACGCTAATTGCCTCTAGGTCTTCCCTTTTACCCAAACGCTGCTTCCTTCTCACCACAAAATCTAACGCCATGGAACTCGCCGAACGCGCTACCATCCTAACTCCTTCGCTCACCCTTTCCATCGACTCAAAGGCAAAAGCCATGAAGGCCGAAGGAATCGACGTCTGCAGCTTTGGTGCCGGTGAACCCGATTACGATACCCCCGAGCATATCAAGGCTGCCGCAATGGCTTCCCTCGACGGCGGGTTCACCAAATACACGCCTTCGAGCGGCATTCCTGAACTGCGCCAGGCCATCTCTGACAAGTTCAAGGCAGACAACGGGATCGACTACAAGCCCAGCCAGATCATCGTGTCCAATGGCGCCAAGCACTCCTGCTACAACGCCATCTTGGCCACCTGCCAACCTGGCGATGAGGTCATCATCCCGGCCCCCTACTGGTTGTCCTATCCGGAAATGGTGCGCCTCGCCGGAGCGGAACCCGTTTTCGTTCAGACCCGCGAAGAGAATAACTGGAAGATGACGGCTGAAGAGTTTGAAAGCGCGATGACGCCCCGAACCAAAATGGTCATCCTCAACTCGCCGGGCAACCCGACTGGCTCCGTGTACACCCGCGAAGAACTCGAAGCGATTGTTGAAGTCGCCGATACCGAAGACATCTTCATTCTCTCGGATGAGATTTACGAAAAGCTCACCTATGATGGTGCTGAGCATGTCTCGGTCGCATCCCTTTCGCCAACCGCCTATAACCTCACGATCACGATCAACGGCTTCTCCAAAGCCTATGCAATGACCGGATGGCGCCTCGGCTATCTTGCCGCTCCAGAACCAATTGCACGCGCAATTGATGCGATCCAGAGCCACTCAACCTCCAACCCATGCTCGTTTGCTCAGAAGGGTGGACTCGCGGCACTCAAAGGCGACCAGACCCCCGTCGAAGACATGCGCGCCGAGTTCGATCTGCGTCGTCAGTACATGGTCAACCGACTCAAGAGTATCCCCGGCGTTACAGTGGTGGACCCCAAAGGCGCGTTCTACGTTCTGGCGAACATCTCCAAGTTGGGACTCTCGTCCACCAACTTCGCGGATCGTCTTCTGGCAAAACATCACGTGGCGGTTGTGCCTGGCATCGCGTTCGGTGACGACCGCACCATCCGGTTCTCGTACGCCACAGGAATGGACATTATCAAGAAGGGCCTCGATCGCTTTGAGGAGTTCTGCAAGTCCCTCTAAACATCTCCCAAAACTGGCTCCCGAGATTTCTTCTTGAACGTCTCGGGAGACCGGTATTAGCTCATCTCCCCGTTTTTTAGCGCAACCCCGAACCTTCGTTGTTGGTCCTTGGGTAACTCGGCTGAGAGCTTAGTTGCCACCTGCGCCAAGGGTAACCCGACGAAATCAGAATCCAGGACCGCTCAGCCGGTCGTCTAAAATTATGTCAGTCCGCCTCGGCCGTTTTGAAATGCCCAAGTCTCTCGTAAAAGATGAGACATCTAGAAGTGATACCTACGCGAAGTTCATCGCCGAGCCCTTTGAGGCTGGCTACGGACATACCGTCGGCAACTCCTTGCGTCGCGTACTACTCTCCTCTCTTGAGGGAGCCGCGATCACCGCAGTCAAAATCAACGGCGCATCCCACGAATTTCAGACCCTGCCTAACGTGGTTGAAGATGTCACCGACATCATCCTCAACCTCAAAAAGGTCAAGTTTAAGGCCCACGATCATGAGGTTCGGAACCTCGTCATTTCCGTAAACAAGGAAGGCACAGTCACTGCTGGCGACATTCAGGACTCCGCCCAGTGCGAAGTGGTCAACAAGGACTTCGTCATTTGCACGCTCGATAAAAAGATCAAGTTCGACGCCGAATTTGAAGTACGTGTCGGTCGCGGATTCGCTACCGGCGACGAAAACAAAACACCCGATCAGCCGATCGGCGTGATTGCTATCGACTCCGTCTTCTCTCCCGTCACCCGCGTGAAATACGCCGTGGAAGCCACTCGCGTCGGTCAGCGCACAGACTACGACAAGCTCATTTTGGAAGTTTGGACCGACGGCCGCATCACGCCCGAAGACGCTTTGGTTCAGGCGTCGAGCATCCTCAAGCGTCACTTCGAGCCCTTCTATGGCTACGATGAAAACGCCGTGGATTTCGCCGAAGAACAGCCTCAGCAGAGTCAGGAAAATCAGAAGCTCAAGAAGCTGCTGAATATGAGCGTAAATGAAATCGAACTTTCGGTTCGTGCAGCCAACTGTCTCAACAACGCCAATATCACCACCGTTGGCCAGCTCGCACAGAAGTCCGAAAGCGAAATGCTGAAGTACCGTAACTTCGGCAAGAAATCGCTCAACGAAATCAAAGACAAACTCGTTCAGCTCGGCCTGTCGCTCGGGATGAAGTTCGAGTCCGGTCTAGTCGAACCCAACTCTCCTGAAACCAGCTTGGTTGTGCGCTAACCGCCAACCGAATCATTTACCACACCAACTCCCATGCGTCACAAACGGAAAACCGTCAAACTTGGCCGCAGTCAGGCCCACCGCGACGCGCTGCTCGCAAACCAGGCTGTCAGCCTGATCGAACACAGCCGCATCACCACCACACTCGCAAAAGCGAAAGCTGTGCGTCCCTTCGCCGAGAAGCTCGTTACGATCGGCAAGAAAAATACACTTCACGCCCGCCGTCTCGCTCTGGCTTACCTGCACCACAATAAGGGCGCGGTAAAAGCGCTCTTCGACAAAGTCGCCCCTCGTGCAGCCACCCGTCAGGGCGGTTACACTCGGATCGTGAAGCTAGGACAGCGTAACAGCGATGCTTCTGAAATGGCTATTCTGGAATGGGTTGACCAAGCCGTCACGGAACCCGTTGCCGCTGAAGCGGTCACAACTACGGAAGCCACGGCTCAGGCTTAATTGCTCGTAGCCCCAAAATTCAAAAGGCGCTCTTCCTCACGGGAGAGCGCCTTTTTTGTTTAAAGAGTTTTTAGCAGGATCCAGATCGGCCCTGCAAACTCCACGTCTGCGAATGTTAGAACGGCAGATTCATCCCGCCAGTCAACTTGCTCATCTCCGACTGAGCCAACTGCTTTCCTTCTTCCACGGCCTTCTTCACCCCGGCCAGCACAAGCGACTCCAGAAACTCCACGTCCTGCGGATCCACGATCTCAGGGGCAATCTTGATCGAAATCACATCCCCGCCCCCATTGGCCACAACCGTCACTTTTCCGCCTCCGGCAGTTGCCGTGACCGTCCGCTTTGCGAGCTCCTCCTGGGTATGCAGCATCTGCTCCTGCATCTTCTGGGCCTGCTGCATCATTTTTTTGATATTCATAAAGTCCTATTGAGTTTCGATTCGTGCTTTGAAAATTTCCAGCGCCTTCCGAATTAATGCGTCATCCTTAAACTCTGCCATCAGATCCTTGGGAGCCTCCGGTACCGGGGGCGGTGGTAAAGCCACCGGCCGCAAGCGGATATCAGAGCGTACGGCGCTCTCCACCTTAACCTCGAATCCAGAAAGCTCCTTCAGGATTCCCTCCAGAAAGGTCCGGTTATTTGCCTGAAGTACATACTCAGAAGCCAGTCCTTGATCCGCCGGGAACCCAAGTCGGGCCACCTTTTCGTCCATTTCCAATAGCACTCCGGACTCCACCCACATCGAGATCAAAGGCCGTAGCTGCCGGACCCGCTGCACCAACTGTGGCCATAAATCCTCCACGGCGATTGTTACCACTCGGGACGGTGCAAGGTCGACAGGATCCGCGGGGGCTACGGCTACATCGGGTACCTCAACAGCCGTGACGGGAGACGAAACTGGGGCGGCATTCACCACAACCGGATCGGCGTCCGGCAACACGATTTCGGGTTTGAGAGAGGCAACAGGCGCAACGAAAGCTGGCGCCACCGTAGGCTGCGCTACAACCCGGGCGACCACGGGCAATGCGGCCACTTTGGCCAATGCCTGAGGGGCCTTTACTACCTTCGGCTGGATTACGTCCGGAGCCCGTCCCTCGCTCAATGCCCCGAGCGCATCAATGACCTCCGACAAGGTTACTTGTCCCACCGCCTGAATCGCCCGTAACAGGGCTACCTCCACGTACATCTGCTTGTTGGAAGCCCACTTCATCTTTTGCTCAGCTGAAGCAAACAGGTCGATCAACTCCAGAAACCGCTCCCTTGCAATTCCCTCACACTGCTGTTGCAACAATTGCACCTGTTCCTCGCCGATCTCCAGAACCAGGCCCGCAGGATCCGCCTGGGCAATCAGCAGGTTCCTCACATGATTAACCAAATCGCTCAGCAACTGGCTCAGATCGCGCCCCGCCTCAGCCTGCTCGTGAACCAACCTCATCGCCACCGGCGCGTCCTGAGAGAGCACGGCACAACAAAGCTCAGTGACCTTTTGGCGCGAAGTGAATCCAAACACCGAAAGGACTTCATCCTCCCCGATCGCTCCGCCACAAAATGCCACCAGTTGATCGAGCATCGACTCCGCATCACGCATCCCTCCGTCCGCCCCGACAGCCACCGCCAAGGCTGCTTCCGTGGTCAGCACCACCGACTCCTGAGAGGCAATCCCCATCAGATGTCTTGCAATCACCGGCGCCCCAATCCGCTTTAAATCAAACCGCTGGCAGCGCGAAAGAATGGTCGCCGGCAGCTTTTGGACATCCGTCGTTGCGAACAAAAATTTTACATGCGACGGCGGTTCCTCTAGCGTTTTGAGCAGCGCATTAAAGGAACCCGTCGAAAGCATATGCACCTCATCAACGAGGTAGACTTTGTAACGCCCGCGGCTCGGCGCGTACTTCACGTTATCGATAATAATCTCGCGGACTTTATCCACTTGGGTGTTGGAAGCGGCGTCAAACTCCAGCACGTCGAGGGAATTTCCGGCGGTAATTTCCCGGCATGAGTCGCAAGTTCCGCACGGCGTGACTGTGGGGCCAGGCGAACTTTGGCAATTAAGAGCCTTGGCTAATATTCGGGCCGTGGAAGTTTTTCCGGTACCCCTTGGCCCCACGAACAAATAGGCATGCGCCAATCGGTTCTGAAGAATCGCGTTCTTCAAAGTTCGGGTAATATGTTCCTGGCCCACTACATCGTCAAATGTCTGTGGGCGGTACTTGCGGGCGAAAACCGTATAACTCACCCCTTCACTATGGCCGCACACTCTCATGATTGCCAACGGTGGAGTGCAAAGCTCTTCCGATACGCAGAATTTACCTTCCGAGGTCGCTCAGGGGTCGACACATAGGGGTGCCCACGCTTTTGCTACCCGATATGCTAGGGAATCTCATCGGGCCGGAAATCCGCGAGCTAATCGCAAACCGCAATTTTAGCGCAATCCGGCAACTTTTTGAAGAAATGCCCGCAGCCGATGTAGGCGAAGTCATCACGGACCTCCCAGAAGAAGACCAAGCCGTTGTTTTTCGGCTGCTTCCACAAGATCAGGCAACCGAAGTCCTGGAGTATCTGGGACCCGAAGAGCAAGAGCACATCATCAGAAATCTCGGAAACGAAGAGGCCGCCCGAATCCTCAACGACATGTACAGTGATGACCGCACGGCCATGCTGGAGGAACTTCCCGCCGCCGTCGTCACCCAGTTACTCACACTGCTTTCTCCGACCGAACAGCAGATTGCACGAACTCTACTCGGTTATCCCGAGGGAAGTGTGGGGCGGTTGATGAGCACCGAACTCCTGACCGTTCGCCCCACGTGGACGATTGGCCAGGTTCTCGATCACATTCGAATCAACGGCCGCGATTCTGAAACCCTCAACGTGATTTATGTTACCGACGACGGGGGCCGGTTGCTCGATGACGTCTATATCCGGGAATTTCTGGTGCGCCCTCTGGATACCCTCGTCGGAGAAATCCACGACAATCGTTTCACAGCCTTGCGTGCCACGGACTCCCAGGAGATAGCACTCAACCTGTTTAAAAAATACGACAGAAACACTCTCCCAGTGGTCGATTCTGGGGACCGTCTGCTCGGCATCGTCACCGTCGACGACATGCTCCACGTTCAGGAAGAGGTTGCCACTGAGGAGATTCAAAAGATTGGGGGAATGGAGGCGCTCGACACTCCTTACATGCAGACGCCCCTGCTCCAAATGATCCGCAAACGCGCCGTATGGCTAATTGTATTGTTTGTCGGCGAAATGTTCACGGCAACCGCCATGGGCTTTTTCGAACATGAGCTTGAAAAGGCCGTGGTGCTTTCTCTTTTTATTCCACTCATCATTTCCAGCGGCGGCAATTCAGGCTCCCAAGCTTCCACTCTAATTATTCGAGCCCTCGCGCTGGGCGAAATTACATTGCGCGACTGGTGGAAAATTATGGGCAAGGAAATCGCCGCCGGATTTGCCCTCGGAGGAATCCTGGGCGCCATTGGCTACACCCGTATCATGGTGTGGTCTCAGTTCTCGCCCACCTACGGCCCCCATTATAACCTCATCGCTCTAGCCGTAGCTCTTGCGATCGTAGGAGTCGTTCTTTGGGGTACACTTTCCGGTTCCATGTTACCGCTTATCCTTCGTCGCCTCGGGCTGGATCCAGCCACTTCATCGGCCCCCTTTGTGGCCACGCTCGTGGATGTCACCGGCCTCATTATTTACTTCAGTACCGCTGTTCTGGTACTCCGAGGAACAGTTATGTAACATTTTGGGGAGTGAACAATGCCGACATCCCCCCACGTCACAAAGCCGCTCTCGAGCTCTTGTGCGTCGTTATTCATCGCGATAAACGTCTTCGAGCTTGGTTCAAGGGACTCATAACCTGTCCGGAAAATCTGCGCACTAGCACGCTCCTCCAAATGACCACTGCCATGAGGCATAATGAGGAGGACAACCGACTAATTGATGCCGTATCGGCCTTGTGCGATCCCACCCTTTTTGTCGCTGTTCAATCGGCGGTGAATTCTCTCGATTAATTTACCCCCCAGCTCCCATCGCCTTTTCGGCCATCCCGCCGCCACTTGATCCCCTTCCATGAGAGTTCCCGGCTTTCCCTCCCTGCACCTAACCTACTGCCAAAACATTCACCCCGGTGAAACTTGGACGGAACATTTCGACGCACTCCAACAACGAGCCACAGCGGTCAAAGCGGCACTCAAAATAGAGCAAGACTTTGGCATTGGACTACGCCTGAGCGCTCAGGCTGCTGAAGATTTACAGTCGCCTGAAGCACTCCAAAAGGGAACAGGCTTCTTTCAAGCCGAGCACTTTTACCCGTTTTCGATCAACGGTTTTCCCTTCGGAAGATTCCACCGGGGTCCAGTAAAGGAAAACGTGTATGCGCCCGATTGGCGAACTCCTGAACGCCTCAGCTACACCTGCCAGCTGGCGCGAATTTTGGCACACTGGCTGCCCGAAGGTCAGGATGGAAGTATCAGCACCGTCCCTGGCTCCTTTGCGCAGTGGATTCATACGCCGGCCGACGAAGCTTCTATCGCCCGAGGTCTCGGCTCAGCAGCTGCCGAAATGGCAAAAATCGAACGTGAAACGGGCCGTTATATCCATCTCGGACTTGAACCCGAACCAGACTGCTTTCTGGAAACAACCCCGCAAACCTTAAGCTTTTTCCACATTGCTCTCCCGTCCGGAGCCATCCCGGAAATTCAGATGCGGTTGGGTCTTTCCCCCACCGAGGCAGAAGAAATCCTCCGCCGTCACATCGGTGTATGCTTTGACACCTGCCATGTCGCCCTTCAGTACGAAAACCTCTCCGAGTCACTCTTGGCATATCAAAGCGCGGGAATCCTACTTTCAAAAATCCAGCTGAGCGCTGCACTCAAGGCCCCGGGAGGGGAAGCGACCTACCAAGCCCTGCAGCGATTTGCAGAACCGACCTATTTACACCAAGTAAAAGCCCGCACCGCAGAAGGAAAACGGATTGCCTGGACGGATCTACCAAGTGCCCTGACGCAAATGCCGGATCATCCCGAAATCGAAGAGCTTCGCATTCACTTCCATGTCCCTTTATTTGTTGCTCCGGCTTCGCCGCTGTCCTCCACAGCAGACTCACTGGATTCAGACTTTTGGCGCTTAGTCCGGTCCGGAATTTGCCCCCATTTGGAAATCGAAACCTACACCTTCGATGTTCTCCCCCCAGATGTGCATCCAGGAGATATCATTCAAAGTATCGCTTCCGAGTATCGCTGGGTTTTAGCCAAACTTGCCGACGCAAGCGAGACTGCGGATACTTACCCCCTAAGTTAGTCCGCTACAGAAACAGGCGAACAAGGACACCCTTACCAGTTCGTAATCCAAGCCTTCGGGTTCTCGGGCTTTTTCGCAACCGACCAAAGGTCGTAGGTGCTGTTATAACCTGCCGAAGTGTCGTCTGGCATCACCGAGCGGCGCGTCGAATATCCGTAGGGACTCGGCCTCGACTCCGAATCCCACGGATCCCGAATGTAAGCCACCTGAACGTTCGGCATACGAAGTTGCGATGGCTTAAACTCCAAATAGACAGGATCCGCCTGCTGCTTTCCCTCCGGAACCTTCCCTTCGCTGACGTCTGCCTTGCCATTGACGTCCGAGTCTCCGGACAGTTGCTGATAAAGGTCCAAGCTCGCCTTCACGTATGTTGTGGTCTCAGCAACCGTACTACTAAGTTCATCTGAACTCGGAGTCCGGGGATACACGCCCTGATCGGTCTTATAACTTTCACAGGCTACCCCCATGGCGCGAATCTCGACCTCCGCCTTAGTACGGGCTGATTTATCCTGAGCGTAGCGTTGAATACCCAACGTAATAGTCATCAACACCGCAGCAATCGAAACTGCGGTAAGCAGTTCGATTAAAGTGAACGCGCCATCGCGAATAGAAAAACGCCTCAGCATAAAACTAGTCCTCTGAATCCAAAACCTAAACCTATGCCCCGTTGTTAGGATTACTCATATTCTTGAGCAACTCCACCATCGGCATAAAGAGCGCAATCACGATCGTTCCCACAATGACGGCAAGAAACACGATCATGAGTGGTTCAATCAAAGAAGTAAGCGCGTCCACAGTATTATCGACCTCATCGTCATAGACGTCCGCGACCTTAAGCAACATGTCGGGCAACTGCCCTGTTTCTTCCCCGACATCCACCATGGAAATGACCATAGCCGGAAATACCCCGCAGGATTCAAGCGGAGTTACAATGGTTTCCCCTTCCTTAACGGCATCGTGAACCTTGGTAACAGCCTCATAAATCACTGAATTCCCTGCTGTTTCTCGAGTAATAATCAATGCCTGCAAGATCGGAACACCACTAGTCACCAATGTTCCAAGCGTTCGAGCAAAGCGCGAGATGGAACTCTTCTGCATTAGATCGCCAAAGAGTGGTGCCTTTAGTGAGGCACGATCCAACCAAGCCCTCCCCTTAGGAGAACCTGTTAATGTCTTCCATCCAAAAACGAGTCCGATCGCCCCGCCCAATAAAATATACCAGTTGGCAACAGCCGCCCGACTGGCATTCATAACCATAAGCGTAAGCCATGGAAGCGGCTTGCTCCCCAATAGATCCTTAAATATCTGCTCAAACTTCGGCACAATAAAGGTAAGGAGAAAAATCAGAATCAAAATAGCGATACTCAATACAATAACCGGATAGGTCATTGCCGAAACTACCTTATTTTTAAGCTTCTGAGCCTTCTCCTGAAACTCCGCTAACCGATTAAGAACTACTTCAAGCACCCCGCCTAGCTCCCCCGCCTTGACCATGTTCACATAAAGACGATTGAAGATCGCTGGGTGCTGCGACAGAGATTCAGAAAACGTACTACCACTCTGAACTGCCTCGGAGAGATCTCCGATAATCCGCTTCAGAACCGGATCCTTTTCCTGCTTTCCGAGCACGTCCAAGCTTCTCAAAAGCGGCAACCCAGCATCAATCAGCGTCGCCAATTGACGGGTAAAGATCATCAGCAACTTGCCGTCCACCGTCTTCTTTTCGAAGAGTTTTATCGGTGCTTTTTTGACCTTGGGGGCCGCGACCGCAGTCGCAAGCGGAACCGCAGTTGCCGAGGATGATCTTGTCGCTGTTGCCACCGCAGCCTTTCCTGCTTCTGTGACAGACGTCGGAAACATTCCTTCCTTGCGGAGAGCCGCAACAACTTCGTTGGACGAACGCGCGTCCATCACTCCTTGTGTTTCCTGACCGCGAGCGTCGAGTGCTACGTATTCAAACTTTGCCATGGCTTCCTAAGGGGGGATGTTTTTGGAATCTAGAAGACTTGGAGGCTTAAGTATATTTCAACACCTCTTCGATACTGGTCTCTCCACCGAAAATACAACGCAACCCATCTTCGCGCAGGGTGGACATTCCAAGTTCGATTGCTTTCTGTTTCAGCACAATCCCCGGAGCCCGCTGATTAATAAGCTCCCGAAGCGGTTCTGTCACATCAAGCAATTCGTAAATCCCCTTTCGGCCCCGGTATCCGGTACTGTTGCAAGTCGCACAACCGGACCCGTAGTAAAAACATTTATCACCGATCTCATGCGGGCTCAGTCCAAGCTGGTTAAGCACCGCTTCGGTAGGCTCATAAGCCGTCAGGCACTGTTGGCACACCTTACGAATCAGTCGCTGACCAAGAACCCCTTCCAGCGATGCCGAAATCATAAACGGCTCCACTCCCATATCAATCAACCGAGTCACAGCCCCTGGGGCATCGTTAGTATGGAGCGTGGTCAAAACTAAGTGTCCCGTGAGAGAGGCTTGGATGGCAATTTGCGCCGTTTCCTGGTCACGAGTTTCCCCGATCATGATCCGGTCTGGATCCTGACGCAAAAAGGCTTTAAGCACTTTAGCAAATGTAAGCCCAATCGCTTCATTCACTGGCACCTGTAGAATCCCATCGATGTCGAACTCCACAGGATCCTCTGCGGTCAGCACCTTGGCATCGATTGTATTGATCTTATCCAGACAGGCATAGAGCGTTGTCGTTTTCCCAGACCCGGTTGGTCCGGTGACGATAAAGATCCCGTTAGGAAGCTCTACGGTCTTCATCAGGTACTCATAAATATTGGTCGGCATCCCAAGCGCCTCCAAACTTAAGTTTACCGACGACCGATCTAATACACGCAATACTACGCTCTCTCCGAACTGTGTCGGTAGGGTCGATACACGCAAATCGACTTGTCTCCCCCCCACTTCGCGCTGAATACGGCCGTCCTGCGGTAAACGCCGCTCGGCGATATTCAGGTTCGCCATCACCTTCACACGGGAAAGTACCGGCCCGGCCAAGTGCCGGGGTGGCGGAGCCATTTCATACAAAGCACCATCCACGCGATACCGAATCTTAAAATCATGCTCAAACGGTTCAAAGTGAATATCCGAGGCTCTATCCCGCACCGCCTGCTGAAGCACCAGATCCACATACCGAATAATCGGAGCCGCATTGGCGGCGGCATCGGAAGCCGCTTGGGCTTCGTCCAGCTCGGTGCCCATCTCGGCAAGAACGTCTTTTAGCTCGCCTGATCCGCGACTGTAATGGTGACGGAGCAGTTCGGTGACATGGTCCAGCGCACCGACCATCATGTGAATTTCGACGCCTAAACCAAACCGCAAGTCTTCAATGGCTTGATGGTTTAGCGGGTCTTCCAGAACCACCTGCAGACAATGCCCATCCCAGCCCACGGGAAAGGCCCGGTGTAACTGAGCCATGCCGATCGGCAAAATATCCAGAAGAGTTGGATCGGGCTCGAATCCATCCAAGTCGACAACTTCCGTCCCCAGCATCTGAGCCAAGGTCGCGTAAAATTGATCCTCGGCCATCAGCCCTTGACGTTCCAAAACTTTCGCAATGGATCGACCGGACTGTGTGACTTCAAAAGCCACATCCTCAATCACATCCTCACTGATCAATTGCTGCTCCGCGAGTAACTCAAGCACCTGAAAATGATTCATCGCCGTGTGTTTTTTAAGTTTCTACTCACGGTCTCCCATAGTGACCGAAATGACCTCTTCGGCGGTACTCATTCCCGAGAGCACCTTGCGAATACCGTCTTCGCGCATGGTTCTCATCCCCGACTCCCTCGCCCGCTTCCGCAACTGGATGGTGGTCGCATGATCATTAATCATGTGTCTTATATCGTCATCGACGACGAGGATTTCAAATATCCCGGCGCGACCTCGATACCCCGAATTGCGGCAGTTATCACACCCCGCCCCCTTGGAAATG
This sequence comes from Akkermansia muciniphila, assembly GCA_945883955.1. Classification (GTDB taxonomy): domain Bacteria; phylum Verrucomicrobiota; class Verrucomicrobiia; order Chthoniobacterales; family Chthoniobacteraceae; genus Chth-196. The sequence goes on along the minus strand of CAMCYN010000005.1, from coordinate 2,569 downwards.
GAAGCCATGGCCACTTGACCTGCATCGACGCCCAGTGCCCGCATATCAGAGGGGAGTAACTCCCAAGGAGCCTTGCATTTGGGGCAAATTTTGCGGACAAGTCGTTGAGCTAACACCGCCCGAACTGCGGAAGATACAAGGAAAGGCTGGACCCCGATATCCACCAAACGAGCCACCGCTCCAGGCGCATCATTCGTGTGCAGGGTCGAAAACACAAGATGCCCAGTGAGGGCTGCATTGATGGCGATATTCGCTGTATCTGCGTCGCGAATTTCCCCAACCATGATAATGTTTGGCGCCTGACGAAGCATCGAGCGAAGAGCCGCAGGAAAGGTCATTCCAATGTCTACGTTGACCTGAACCTGGTTGATCCCAGCCATCTGGTATTCCACTGGGTCTTCCACGGTAATAAGTTTCCTGTCCGGCCGGTTGATGTAGTTCAAACAGGCATACAAAGTCGTGGTTTTACCGGATCCCGTCGGACCGGTTACCAAAAGGATCCCGTCAGGTAAGGCAATCAGGCGCTCCATAATCGCCTGGTCATCGGAAAGGAATCCCAACTGAGGCAAACCGAGCTGCAATGCCGATTTGTCCAGAATTCGCATTACGATACTCTCCCCATGCGTGGTCGGTACTGTAGAAACACGCAGATCCACCTGCCGTTGCCCCACCGTCACCTGGATACGCCCATCCTGCGGCAACCGCTTCTCGGCGATCGACATCGTACCCGTCATGATTTTCAGACGCGAAATAATCGCCGACTGCAATCGTTTGGGCGGGTTTTGCATCTCCTGCAAAACCCCATCCACCCGAAGACGAACCCGGAAAACCTTCTCCATCGGCTCCAAGTGAATATCACTGGCGCGCATCTTATATGCCTCGAGGAGCAAGGAGGTTACCATCCGAATAATCGGCGCATCCCCCGTCTCCCCCTCTGCCAAAACTTGATCCGATCCGAATGGATCTAACGAACTCCCGTCTGCGTCATCCCCCCCGATGTCGTAGTATTTCAGCAAGGCGGCGCGAATCGCGGCCTCCGTTCCGCAGACAAACTCAACCGATTGGTTCAAAAGATGCCCCAGGCTGTCGAAAGTATCAAAATCCAAGGGATTTGAGACAGCTATAACCAGTCCGGCATCACTTTCCCCGACGGGAACGACCTTGAACCGATCCGCTATTTCTCGCGGAACCTGCGCGATAATCTCCGCAGGAATTGCCACCTCCCCCACCTCCACAAACTCCATCGCCGCATGGGCCGCCAATGCCCGCATGGCATCTTCTTCCGTGAGCGCTCCGCTGCTAATCAACGTTTCCACGACCGTACCCGGATGGGCTTCGGCACGCGCAGCCTCGATCTGGGATTTCGTCGCCAGACCGCTCTCCTGCAGGATCTCGAGAACAAACTCTTGATTGGCACTCACTTGGCTGTACTGGGGGTTAGACTTCCCCTAGGACTCCTCTTCACAGGTTGTTGACAAGCTCCACAAAGAGCGGCAACCGTCTGGGAGAGTCTGAAAGGGCGCATCCAACTATGCGGGGGCAAAGCGAAAAGTCAAAGCTCGTGACAGGCGAGTGGCGCTCAGATCGCCAATTTCAGCCCGTCGAAAGCGACGTTGACCCCAGACGGCAGCTTGGCCTCCAATTCAGCATGCCGGTGGTCATGGCACAAATGAGTCAGCCAGGTCTGCTTGGGTTGCACCCTCTGGACCACCTCCAGCGCCTCGCCCACGCTCATGTGCGTGGGATGCACTTTCTCTCTGAGAGCATCCAAGACAAGATGCTCCACCCCCCGGACCGCCTCGGAAACCGCAGCCGGTACACTTTTACAGTCCGTTAGGTAGGCAAAGAGTGGGCGCCCCTGACGCCGTAGGAGGTACCCAAATGACATCGTCGATCCATGGGGCAATGGCAATGGGCTCACCTCGGTTTCCCCAAGTGCAAATGCGCCCTCGTCGACAGCGAAACCTTGAGGGTGCAGATACCCAGGAATCCGGACTTTTGGATTAAATGCGAAAGTAAACGCCGCCGCCAACTGGGTCAAAGTGTCTGCCGAGCCATACACAGGGAAGGGCTGGCGATGACGGGCAAAAGGGCGCAAGTCATCAAATCCCATGATATGATCCGTATGCGCATGGGTATAAACGGCCGCATCCATTTTCCGGATCCCTTCCCGGAGACACTGGGCGCGAAAGTCAGCCCCGGTATCGATCACCCAGCTCGTCTCCGGTGATTCTATATAAACCGAGCACCGAGTCCGCTTATCCCGTGGATCGGAAGAATCACACACCCCACAGTCACAGCCAATCCGGGGTACCCCCTGAGAAGTCCCCGTACCAAGGAAAGTGATCCGCAATTGGTGCATGGCCCCACCATATCGCTGTGAGTACCCCGGTGAAACGATAGAACCAAAAATCCAGTGTTGCGGGGAATGAGGGCCGCGGCGTGATTGACTTTGCTACGCTGTGCCCTTTTAGTGTTTGTCCGTTTTATTTGCGGCGGGGTCGCCAAGTGGTAAGGCAGAGCTCTGCAAAAGCTCCATCCGCGGGTTCGATTCCCGCCCCCGCCTCCA
>CAMCYN010000004.1 GCA_945883955.1 Akkermansia muciniphila | reverse complement strand
TGTGCTTGTTCGTGGTGGACGTGTTAAGGATTTGCCTGGGGTTCGTTACCACATCGTCCGTGGAACACTTGACTCCCTCGGGGTTGATGGTCGCCGTCGTTCCCGCTCCAAATATGGCGCGAAACGTCCAAAGCCCGGCCAAGTAGCTGCCGTCAAGGGTAAGCCAGGTAAGGGTAAGAGATAGTCCAACTTTCTGCTAGCTAATCGCCATGTCTCGTCGTCGCCGCGTAATTCACAAAACTGAAAAAATGGACAGCCGTTACGGAAGCCCCGTAGTGGCACGTATGATCGCTTCTGTCATGCAGAGTGGCCAGAAGTCCCTTGCCGAGCGGATCGTTTATACAGCGATCGAAAAGACCCGTCAGGCCTCCGAGTCTGTTGATCCGCTCGAGGTGCTCAACAAGGCGGTGGACAATGTCCGTCCACGTTTGGAGGTTAAGAGTCGCCGCGTGGGTGGTGCAACTTACCAGGTGCCGATGGAGGTTGCTCCTGCTCGTGCGCTTGCCTTGGCAATGCGCTGGTTGGTGGGGTACGCCAAGTCCCGCAAGGCGACCGGTCTCGCTGACGCTTTGGCTAATGAGCTAAAGGATGCGGCGAACGGTCAGGGGAACGCCATTAAGAAGCGTGATGACACCCACAAGATGGCGCAGGCCAATCGTGCGTTTGCACATTTCCGTTTCTAGTTTCGATTTTAGCGAATCGCCGCTCACAAACTCCTCCTTTCGTGTCTACTAATCCAAATTCTCCAGACCGTGCGTACCCACTAGAGCGGACGCGCAACATCGGGATCGCCGCTCACATCGATGCGGGTAAGACGACGCTCACAGAGCGTATTCTCTTCTATACCGGAATGATCCACAAGATGGGTGAAGTGCACGAAGGCACAACCGTCACGGATTGGATGGAGCAAGAGCGTGAGCGTGGGATTACAATTACTTCCGCGGCAACAACTTGCTTTTGGCAGCAAACGCGCGACGCTGGCGTCTATAAAGCCTATGAAGGCCAGAAGATGCGCGTTAATATTATCGACACGCCTGGGCACGTAGATTTCACCGCGGAAGTGGAGCGTTCGCTGCGCGTGTTGGATGGTGCGATTGCTGTCTTTGATGCTGTCGCCGGCGTGCAGCCTCAGTCTGAAACTGTTTGGCGTCAGGCCACCAAGTACAACGTTCCGCGTATTGCGTTCATCAATAAGATGGACCGTGTCGGTTCTGACTTTAATGCAGCCATTGACTCAATGCGCAAGAAGCTTGGTGCAAATGCCTGGCCTGTTCTGATTCCTATTGGCGCTGAAGATACTCTTCGTGGTCAGTTGGATGTTGTGAACCGGAAGGCGATCTTCTACGCAGACAGCGCTGCTCATGGTTCTACATTCACTGTAGAGGAGTTGCCTGCTGAGTTTGTTGACATGGTCGAGGCAGCCCGTGCTGATCTTGTTGAGCAGATCGGAAACTTAGATGAAGAGGTCGGTTCGCTCTTCCTTGAGGAGCTTCCTGTTTCCAACGAGGTCCTGAAGGCGGGTATCCGTCGTCAGACGATCGCTAATAATTTCTGTCCTGTAGTTGGTGGATCGGCATTCAAGAACAAAGGTGTCCAATATCTTGTGGATGCTGTTATTGATTACCTTCCTGGTCCACTTGATATTCCGGCCACCAGAGCTATCGATCCCGACACGCTTGCGCCCCTCGAGGTGGCAACGGACGATGCTGGAAAGTTTTGTTCGCTTGCCTTCAAGCTTTGGAGTGATCCTTTCGTAGGGAAGTTGGTATTCTTCCGTGTGTATTCGGGAAGTCTTTCCAAGGGGGACACTGTGTATAATCCTCGAACCAATAAGCGTGAGCGCATTAGTCGAATCATTCAGATTCAGGCTGACAAGCGAGAGGATGTTGAAACCTGTTATTCTGGTGACATCGCTGCGATTGTTGGAATCAAAAATATAACCACGGGAGATACGCTTTGCGACGAAGATCACGCAGTTCTGCTTGAGCCTCCATCCTTCCCTGATCCGGTTATCTCGATGTCCATCGAGCCAAAAACGAAACAGGATCAAGAAAAAATGGGACTAGCCCTCCAGCGTCTTGCCGAAGAGGATCCGACATTCCGTGTGTTCACAAACGAGGACACCGGGCAGACGATCATCGCTGGGATGGGTGAGTTGCACCTCGAAATCATTCGGGACCGTCTCCTTCGTGAATTCAAAGTCGACGCAAATTCGGGTAAGCCTCAGATTGCCTATCGTGAGACAATCACAATGGCGGCCAAGGGTGAAGGAAAGCTGATCAAGCAGTCCGGTGGTCGAGGGCAATACGGTCACGTGGTTGTCAACGTTCAGCCGAGCGAAAAAGGCAAGGGTCTTACAGTTGACAACAAGGTTGTCGGGGGTGCGATTCCAAAGGAATACATTCCTGCTGTAAAAAAAGGAATTGAAGAAGCTGTTCTTAACGGTGTTGTTGGTGGTTATCCGGTCATTGACCTGAATGTCGACATAATCGACGGTAGCTATCATGACGTGGACTCCAACGAGTTGGCCTTTAAACTGGCTGCGATTTTCGCAGTGAAGGACGGGATGAAGAAAGCAAAGCCGATTCTTCTCGAGCCAATCATGCGCGTTGAGAACTCTACGCCTGAAGAGTATCAGGGCGACATCATGGGTGACCTTAACCGTCGCCGAGGCCGTATCAGCTCGATTGAACACAAGGTGGGTCTTTCGATTGTCACAGCCGAAGTGCCTCTGGCCGAAATGTTCGGTTATTCCACTGCAATCCGCTCTCTCTCGAGGGGTCGTTCCAGCTACTCGATGGAGCCTTCACATTTCGAACAAGTTCCAGAGCAGGTTAAGGCCGCCATCCTGGATCAAAAGGGTAACTCCTAAACCATTTAAGAATTATGACCGGACAACGTATCCGCATCCGCCTCAAGGCCTTCGACTTCCGCATGCTAGATCAGTCTGCGGGCGAAATCGTCGAAACTGCAAAACGCACTGGAGCCAAGGTTTCTGGACCAATCCCGCTTCCAACACGTATTGAGCGCTTCACTGTGAACCGGTCCCCGCACGTAGACAAAAAGTCTATGGATCAGTTCGAAATCCGCACCTACAAGCGACTTTTAGACATTGTGGAGCCTACTGCAAAAACAGTGGATGAGCTCAAGAAGCTCAACCTTCCTGCTGGTGTTGATATCACCATCAAGATCTGACGCCCTGCTTAAAATCTAACCTATTTTCGAGAAGATGAAAATTGGACTCCTTGGGAAAAAATTAGGGATGACTCGCGTTTACGACGCCAAAGGTCGCGTCACGCCTGTGACGGTGATTGAAGCTGGTGGGAATGTGGTCGTTCAGACAAAGACGGTTGAGAAAGAGGGCTATGCTGCCATCCAGGTCGGCTATGATGACCAGAAACCTCAGCGTTTGTGTAAGCCGGCGGTCGGCCACTTCCAGAAGGCTGGAGTTGCGGCAAAGAAGCTGCTTCGCGAATTTCGCTCTGGCGACGGAACTGAATTCGTCGAGGTTGATCTCTCTGTATCCCAGTTTGCTGTCGGCGACACGGTTGACGTGATCGGAAAGAGTAAGGGCAAAGGTTTTCAGGGAGTTATGCGTAAGCACAACGCTGCCGGACAGCCTGCAGCTCACGGTTCGATGATGCACCGTAGAACTGGCGCCATCGGAATGCGTTCGACTCCCGGACGTATTTGGAAGAACCAGTCTATGCCCGGTCACATGGGTGATGAAAGGAAGACTGTCCAGAACTTGCGGGTGGTTCAGGTACGTCAGGAAGAGAACGTCATATTGGTGGCCGGCGCAGTTCCAGGGCCGACTGGAAGCTACGTTGTAGTTCGTCCAGCAAAGAAAGCAAAGGCAACCGTATAACTGGAATAACCCATGTCTGCGTCTGTATTAACCATTGAAGCTGCTAAAACTGCCGGGATACCGGTGGTCGAGAACGGTCGCTATACTCAAGCTCTCCACGACGTCGTGGTTGCATATCGTGCCGCTCGCCGCAGTGGTACGGCCAACACAAAGAGTAAAGCCGACGTGAATTTGTCTGGGGCGAAACCTTGGCGTCAAAAAGGAACGGGCCGCGCGCGTGCCGGCTACAAGTCGTCGCCAATTTGGCGTGGAGGCGGTGTGGTCTTTGGGCCGAAACCGCGCTCGTACCGCAAAGACATTTCCAAAACCGTCCGCCGGGCGGCTCTTAAAAAAGCTTTCTCACTTCGGGTTAAGGCCGGGGATGTATTTAGCGTACCATCCTTTGAGGTGGCCGCTCCGAGAACCAAAGACTTTGTCAAGTTGGTGTCATCCTTGGTTGGTGAAGGGAGTGTCCTTGTCGTCTCTGAGACGTTCACGGAGAGCACTTTCTTGGCGGCGCGAAACGTTGAACGTGTGCAATTGATGCGCTCGTCCGATGTAAACGCAGAGGATCTTCTTCGCTTTAAGAAGGTGATCGTGACCCAGCCAGGGATCGGCGAGATCGCCAAGCGCATTAATACCTAGTTTGTCATGCACCTTTCAACGCAGATAATCCGCACAATCCGTCTCACTGAGAAAGCTACACTTCTCGGTGAAAGCCAAAGTAAGTACGTTTTTGAAGTGGCCCCGCACGCGAACAAAGTCGAAATTCGCAAAGCGATAGAAGAGCTCTTTGGAAAGAAAGTTCTGGCTGTGAATACCAGTAACCATTTCGGGAAAGCCCGCCGCCAAAGAACAGCTGCCGCCGGTCGTTCCGCCGAGTGGAAGAAGGCTGTTGTCACTCTCGCTCCAGGCGAGCGAATTGAGCTAGCCTAATCTTTAGCCATTTACGTTTATGGCCCTTAAAACATTCCGTCCTCTCACCCCGACCGCTCGCTTCAAAGCGCTGCCTTCCTTTGAGGAGGTTACGAAATCGAAGCCCGAAAAGAGTCTCCTTTCTCCCCTAAAAAAATCAGGGGGCCGCAATAACAACGGGCGTATCACTTGCCGCCATATCGGCGGTGGGAATAAACAGCGCTACCGTATCGTTGATTTCAAGCGTGCGAAGCGGGGTGTAAATGCCGAAGTGGTGGCGATTGAGTATGATCCGATTCGGACAGCACGTATTGCACTTTTGAGTTACACCGATGGCGTCAAGGCCTATATCTTGGCTCCGGTTGGCCTTGAGGTCGGAATGACTGTCAGCGCGGGCCCCGATGCAGCGCCTAAAGTTGGCAATTCGTTGCCCCTTAGTAAGCTTCCTTTGGGATCGGCCGTTCACAACGTGGAACTTGTGCCAGGCCGTGGTGGTCAACTCGCGAGAAGCGCGGGGCAACAGGTAATTGTTTCCAACCGTGAAGGTGGATACGCTCTTTTGAAATTGCCATCCGGGGAGATTCGCCGGGTGCACGAGGGGTGCTATGCCACCTTTGGACAAGTGGGTAACGTCAACCACATGAACGTCTCCAGCGGAAAGGCGGGGCGCAGCCGCTGGCAGGGTGTGCGTCCGACAGTTCGCGGGATGGTAATGAATCCTGTTGATCATCCGAACGGCGGGGGTCAGGGAAAGTCAAAGGGTGGTGGCGGTCGCCAGCATCCGCAGAGCCCTTGGGGGCAACTCGCGAAGGGACTTAAAACCCGGCGCAAGCACAAGACCAGCGATCGCTTCATTGTGGAGCGCCGCAAGCGTAACAAGTAATCTTTCTGAGTGTTATGGGTAGATCGTTAAAAAAAGGTCCCTTCGTAGAGCAGCACCTGCTTGAGAAAATTGACAAGTTGAATGCGGCGTCCGTAAAGAAGCCAATCAAGACTTGGTCGCGCCGCTCTACGGTGACTCCTGAGTTCGTCGGGCACACATTCCTCGTCCACAACGGAAAGATCTTCACGTCAGTTTTTGTGACAGAGAACATGGTTGGGCATAAGCTGGGGGAGTTTTCTCCTACCCGTGTCTTTAAGAAGCACGGTTCACACACCGCTAAGGTGACGAAGTAGTTCACTTCGATGTTCCGGTCTCGCGCATATGTGGAGTGCTTAATTGTGCTCTCTTTCTCCCTACTAAGCCAAATGGCTTACTCGGAAACTAGTGCACCTGGCTGCTGCGTTGAGGCATCTGCTCTAATCTCGTCGCTTGGGATTAAGTTGCAGCGCACTGTTGATGAATTGGCGGTACTTAAGGCGCTGTCCAAGGTTGGAACAACTGACTCCTCTGTTGTTGGGTTGCTTTCCGAACTGCGCGATCTGAGGGGGGAAATTCAGAGTCTTCGTGATAACAATAGTGCTGTTGTTTATGAGAAGGGTGGCGCTGAGTCTGCCAAGGTCCTTGACTGTATTGAGGAAGAGAGGGTTGTCCTTCTCTCCTTCGGTCGGGATGCCGGTGTGCTTGAGGGGGCTCTAATTAAAATGGAGCAGCTAGGCGCGTTTGCGAAAGTAGTCGAGTCGCGCCAGAGGGTGTGTGCGGCCGTCGTCCAAATTTCATTCAAAGGTAAGCTTGCCTATCTGGTGGGAACTCCGGCACAATTGTCGGCTCGCTAGGCGCAACTAAAGTTTTAGTAAAATTCACAAGACTGACAATATGGAGATTCGTTCCATCTACCGGGGGGCACATTTATCTGCCTTCAAATGCCGCGAGGTAACGCGTGAGATCCAAGGCTTAACCGTCTCAGGAGCACTCGATTTGTTATCGCAGACACCGCGTAAGGCTGCACGCTTTGTTGAGAAGACGCTCCGAAGCGCCGTCGCAAACGCTGAGCACAACGCCAGTCTTCGGGCGGATCGCTTGTTGGTGAAGGAGGCTGTTGTGGGCGAAGGGCCAACTCTGAAGCGCTTCCAACCCAAGGCGCGTGGCAGCGCCGGCCCCATCCGTAAGCGTACAAGTCATATTCGTATCATTTTGGCGGAAGCGCCAGCAGCGCCTGTTAAGGCTTAGTTTTAAAGAGAACTCATTTATGGGCCAGAAAGTAAACCCTATCGGTTACCGTCTCGCAGTCAATCGTGACTGGCGCTCGCGTTGGTACGCGTCTCCTCAGGACCTTCCAGGCTTCCTTCATGGTGATCTTCGGATTCGCCGTTATGTAAAGGAGAAGCTCCGTCAGGCCGCTGTTGCGCGAGTTGGAATTGAGCGTGCTTGGAATAGTATCCGGGTGACGATCTTTACGGCGCGTCCTGGTGTTGTTATCGGTCGTAAAGGCTCTGAAATTGAGCGTATGACCGACGATATCGGTCGCATGAGTGGCGGGAAGCAGGTTAAAATCGACATCCAGGAGATAAAGACGCCCGAATTGGATGCCCAGTTGGTCGCTGAAAACGTCGCGCTCCAACTCGAACGACGGATTTCCTTCCGTCGTGCAATGAAGAAGACTATCCAGACGTCGATGGATTTTGGTGCCCTTGGGATCAAGATTCGCTGCGCAGGGCGTTTGGGTGGCGCTGAGATTTCTCGGGCTGAGTGGTATCGTGAAGGGAAGATCCCCCTGCATACCCTTCGGACGCCAATCGATTACGGCTTCTTTGAGGCCCGTACAGTTTATGGCCAGATTGGAGTCAAGGTTTGGCTCTGCAAGCCGTTGGAGGCTGCTGCTCCAGTGCAGACTCCCCGTGACTCTGCGCGCGCTTAGTGTGGAGCAAATCAAACTTAGCTACCAATTTTTGTTATGCCGCTAATGCCAAAACGCGTGAAGTATCGGAAGACCCAGCGCGGTAGTCGCGCAGGTACAGCTTCTCGTACCACGAACATAGATTTCGGTTCTTTCGCCCTTCAGACTTTGGAGCGGGCTTGGATCACCAATACGCAAATCGAGGCTGCGCGCGTTGCGTTGACTCGCAATATGAAGCGTAAGGGAAAGCTTTGGATTCGAATGTTTCCTGATAAGTCCGTGACTGCTCGCCCGCCTGAAACTCGAATGGGGAAGGGAAAAGGGTCACCCGAGTATTGGGTCGCGACGATACGTCCCGGGAATATCCTTTTTGAACTGGATGGTATTCCGGAGTCATTGGCGAGAGAATCGCTGAGGCTTGCCGCCGATAAGCTCCCGGTCAGAACCAAGTTTTTGACTCGGCATAGTGCATCCGTAGCCTAGGGAATTAATCGCAATGAAACTGAAAGAAATCGTAGACCTTGGGTTGACTGAACTCAAGCAACAGGAAGCGACCCTGCGTAAGGAGCTTTTTAACCTCCGCATTCAAAAGCAGGTTGGGTCGCTCGGGAACCCCCTTCGTATCCAGGCGGTGCGGCGCGAGTTGGCTCGCGTTTTAACCGTGGTGAAACAGAAGTCGGGTACAAATTAACCGGAAATTGAGTATGTTAAATGTACAGGCGGATGTAGAAGCCACCGAAGATCGCGGGAATCGAAAGGAGCGGGTCGGGCAGGTTGTGTCGGTGAAAAATTCAAAGACAATCATCGTGGAGAGCACAACGCGTGTTCCTCACGCTCGGTTCGGTAAGATTGTAAAGCAGATTAAGCGCTTTCACGCCCACGACGAGGATAGTGTTGCCAAACTGGGTGATACGGTCCGGATCATGGAGTCACGTCCGCTTTCTAAGTTGAAGCGTTGGCGTCTGGTGACGGTAATTGCTCACTAAACTAGGAGCCTGAGTATATGTTGCAAGTAAGATCCCGCCTTGATGTGGCCGATAACACCGGCGCCAAAATGGCAAAGATGATCGGTGTCATCGGAAAGCGTTCGCTCGTTGCGAACATCGGTGATATCATTACCGCTCACGTTCGCGAGGCTAGTCCTGGCGGTTCGGTGAAGAAAGGCGACGTGGTGCGTGCGGTGATAGTTCGCACTCGTCAGGCGATCCGGCGTGAAGATGGTGGATATCTTCGTTTTGATCGTAATGCCATCGTTATCATCGATAAAGACATGAACCCTAAAGGGACACGTATCTTTGGACCCGTGGCTCGTGAATTGCGCGAGAAGAATTTCATGAAAATCGTCTCTTTAGCCCCGGAGGTTCTGTAATGAGCGCTCATGTTAAAAAAGGTGATGTTGTAGAAGTGATTTGCGGAAGCCACGCAGGAAAGTGCGGCAAGGTGGTTGAGGTAAGCGCATCCGCAGGGCGCGTGATTGTTGAGGGTGTTCGGATGATTAAAAAACACGCGAAGCGCACGCAGACTAATCCGGAGGGCGGAATCGTGGAACGGGAGGGGTCAGTTCACATAAGTAACGTGCGTTTGGTCTCCGCTGGTGCTAACATTTAACGTGATTTAATCATGTCCGAAGGTCTTTATAAATTTTATAAAAAGCAGGTAATCCCCGCGCTCCAAGCTAAACACGCCTACGCGAACGTCCATCAGATCCCCAGGATCGAGAAGGTGGTAGTGAATACGTGTATTGGAAGTCAGGCTGATGGAAAGCAGGCGCTTGAAGATGCAAAGGCAGAATTGACGACAATCACAGGTCAGAAGCCAGCTGAGACGCGTTCCAAAAAGAGCATTGCGAATTTCAAGTTGCGTGAAAATCAAGCAATTGGCGCACGTGTTACCCTGCGAGGTGAACGTATGTATGAGTTTTTGGATCGCCTGATCCGGATGGCTCTTCCGAGGATCCGCGACTTTCGTGGAGTCTCTCCCCGATCCTTCGATGGAAATGGAAACTATACTTTGGGAGTATCTGACCAATCTATTTTTCCTGAAATTGAACTGGATAAAATTAAGCGCAACATAGGTTTCGATGTCACTATTGTGACTAGTGCGCCTACGGACGCGGAGGCTAAGTCATTATTGATGGAACTTGGAGTTCCTTTCAGCGACAAGCCTAAGGCAGTAAAAGTGGCAGAAAATAACTAAAATTTAGGGTATCGTCATTATGAGCAATGTGTCTGACCCTATCGCTGACTTTCTAACTCGCGTCCGTAACGCAACGCGGTCTGGAAAAGCAGAGATAGTAACTCCGTTTTCGAAAATGCTAGGGGAACTTGGTCGTATCCTTAAGCAGGAAGGTTTTATTAATGATTGTTCCGTCGAGATTGTCGACGGGCGTCCGTCGCTTCACCTGAGGCTTCGTTACGTTGGTTCCCGCTCCGTCATCACTGACCTTAAGCGGGTGAGTCGGCCTGGCTTGCGGCGTTATGTTGGGGCACTGGAAGTGCCGAAGGTTCTTAGTGGTATGGGAATCTCGATTCTGTCCACCTCTTCTGGCGTGATGAGTTCACGTGAGGCGCGGCGGAAGAACGTTGGTGGCGAACTACTGGCTTTTGTCTGGTAATTAGGGGTATATATGTCTCGAATTGGAAAAAAACCAATCTCCCTTCCTTCGGTTGTAAAACTGAACATCGGTGCCGCGGGTAATGTCTCGGTCGTCGGGCCGAAGGGCACGTTGACTTGGCAAGTGCCAAAAAATATCACAGTGGTCGTAGACGGGTCAACCGTCACGTTCGACCGCTCAAATGACTCTCGAGATCTTCGTGCAAAGCATGGGCTCAGCCGCGCGCTAATTGCGAATATGATCAAGGGTGTTTCCGACGGATTTGTGAAAGATCTTGAAATTCAAGGTGTTGGATTCAAGGCGGCGGTTAAGGGCGCGTCTTTGGATCTGTCGCTTGGTTTCTCCCATCCTGTATTGTTTCCTATTCCGGAAGGGATCAAGGTAACTGTGGCTGACAATACCAAAGTAAAGGTTGAGGGGATCTGTCGTCAACTGGTTGGTCAAGTTGCCGCAGATATTCGCGCTTACTATCCTCCTGAGCCGTACAAGGGCAAGGGTGTGCGTTATGCTGGAGAGAAAGTGAATCGGAAGGAAGGAAAGACTGTTCAGTAATTATGGCTTCTTCAAAAAATCTCTCACCTTTAAAGCTACGCCATCTCCGTCTGCGCAAACGCGTGACAGGGACAACGGAGCGGCCTCGTTTGAGTGTTCATTTCTCCGGGTCTCATATTTATGCGCAGGTAATTGATGATGTTACCGGCGTGACTGTGGCGGGCGTGTGCACGACCGAAAAGTCCTTCAAAGCTGGCGGCTCAGTGGCGGCAAATGTTGAGACAGCCGTTCGTGTCGGTAAGGAAGTTGCTGCTCGTGCAGTGGCGAGGAATATCGACAAAGTGGTTTTTGACCGCGGTGGTTTTCATTACCACGGAAAAGTGAAAGCGCTGGCTGATGCTGCGCGTGAAGCGGGTTTGAACTTCTAAAGATATCGTTATGGCAGCACCTCAAGGCAATCGTGGGCGGCGGAATCAACAGGACCGCCCGAAAGAACAGAGCGAGTTTGTGGAAAAGGTAGTCTTCATCAATCGCTGTGCAAAAGTAGTAAAAGGGGGAAGACGTTTCTCGTTTAGTGCGCTGATCGTGACCGGTGACAAGGCTGGTCGTGTAGGATGCGGCTTTGGGAAGGCGAACGAAGTTTCCGAGGCTATTCGTAAGGCGAGCGAAGCTGCGAAGAAAGCGCTCGTGAAGATTGCTCGACACCTCAATACGATTCCGCATGAAGCTTACGGTGAGTTCGGCGGTGGGAAGGTTCTACTAAAGCCAGCCAGCCCTGGAACCGGGGTCATCGCCGGAGGCGGTGTACGGGCCGTCATTGAGGCGGTCGGCATCCGCGACATTCTTGGAAAATCGATGGGGTCGGGTAATCATGCCAATGTGGTCAAGGCAACGCTTACGGCGCTGCAGCAATTGCGCTCCAAAGAAGACCGTCTACGGGATCGCGGGTTCACGCTTCAGTCCTCGCTGGAGTCAGCGAAAATCCTTCCGGTTGTTTAGTTAGTGTTTTAAAATCGTTACGATATGGATCTTAGTTCTTTATCTCCTCGCCCCGGTGCAAAGCACCGCATTAAGCGCGTTGGCTGCGGTGAAAGCAGTGGTCACGGGAAAACCTCAGGGAAGGGCCACAAGGGACAAAAGGCACGCTCTGGCGGGTCAATTCGACTTGGCTTTGAAGGGGGGCAAATGCCTTTGGTGCGTAAAATTCCGAAGCGCGGGTTCAATAACGCACAATTCCGTGTGGGATTTCTCTCTGTCAACTTGGGGGTGTTAGCTGAACATTTTGATGCAGGGTTGACCGTGGACGCCCTAAGCTTGGTTTCCAAAGGGTTGATTCCTGACAAGAAGGGAATTGTTAAGATCCTAGGAGGAGGTGACTTTTCGAAGGCACTAAGCTTCAAGGGTGTGGCGGTAAGCGCATCGGCAATGGCTAAGATTGAAGCAGCCGGCGGATCTGTCTCCTAAAGTTTCGCATCCAATCAGTTCTGAAAAGAGGGGTGGCTGTCAAGTCACCCCTCTTTTTGCCTACCCGTCATGATCTCGGCATTCACAAACACATTTCGTATCCCTGAGCTTCGCTCAAGAATCCTTCTCACATTTGCTCTCTTGGTGGTGGTTCGCGTAGGCGCCTTTATTACATGTCCCGGCGTAAACGCATCTGTACTCCAGCACTGGTTTGACTCCCAATTGAGTACGCAAACAGGGGGTGGTATAGCGGCTCTGTTTAATATTTTCAGCGGTGGTTCTCTCGAGAACTGTGCGGTGTTCTCGCTCGGAGTAATGCCATATATTAGTGCGTCAATTATGTTGCAGTTGTTGACTGCAGTGGTCCCGACGCTCGGAAAGCTCGCTCGTGAGGAGGGGGGGCGCCAGCGTATTATGCAACTGACCCGGTATGCGACGATCGCTCTTTGTATATTTCAGGGCACACTGCTGGCATTATCTTTTGAGAATCCCGGACAAAGCCCATTTTTGAAGGGGATTGATGCAACTATTACCCAACTTGGGATACCGTTGGTGAGTCACCCTGGCTTTGCATTTAAGCTAATTGTGGTGATGACATTAACCTCTGGGACGATGTTTTTGATGTGGTTGGGGGACCAAATAACGGACCGCGGTATTGGCAACGGGATGTCATTGATTATCAGTATTGGAATACTTTCCAGGTTGCCCGCCGGGTTATTGCAAGCTTGGAAGACATTTATTCCCAGCACCCAGACGCAGGGTCAGGTTCAGCCAATGTTTCTGGTGATTTTGATAGTCGTGCTTTTCGCAGTAATCGCGGCCGTGATCTCTCTCACTCAGGGGCAGCGCCGGATTAGCGTTCAGTATGCGAAACGTGTCGTTGGTAAGAAGGTATATGGAGGTCAGACTCAATATATGCCTCTCAAGGTCAACTATGCTGGCGTAATGCCGATCATTTTTGCTCAAGCTTTATTGATTTTCCCTTCAACGATCGCTGCAATGCTTTTCAAGGATTACCCCGCGATGCAGCGTTTGGCCGGTGCCTTATCGCAAGGGACATGGCACTATGTCTTATATGGTGCGCTGATTTTCTTCTTTAGCTACTTCTGGGTCGCTACACAATTTCAACCGCAGCAGATTGCTGATGATCTTAAGAAGTACGGTGGCTATGTCCCGGGTGTTCGTCCTGGGCAGGAGACGGCTAAGTTTTTGGATAATGTAATGACGCGGCTGACATTTGCGGGCGCTGTGTTTCTTTTAGTTGTTGCGATTTTGCCGCAAGTGCTTTCTAGAACATTGCAAGTTCCTGACGCGACGGCACAATTCTTCGGCGGAACGAGCCTTCTTATCGTTGTAGGCGTTGTTTTGGACACAATGCGTCAAATTGAGACCCATTTGATTCAGCGCAATTACGACGGTTTTTTGAAGAAGGGCCGCATTCGGGGCCGTTCTGAAAGGACCCCCGAGGGGCGTGGTGAAGCTGTTCAGCAGAAGACGATCGTAGGCGTGTATTTAGTAATGGCGGTAGCTCTACTGGCGGCCGTTATTGTTTACTACGTTACGAAGCGCTAAAGCCTAGTGATGTCAACCGGTTCCCAGTCGTGATCCCAATCAAGACAGAGGCTGAAATTGAGCGAATGCGTGCGGCAGGATTGGCCGCCGGAACCGTTCTCCAGAAGCTGACCGAGCTTGTGCGTCCTGGTGTTACGACTAAGGAATTGGATGTTGCGGCAGCGGATTTCATGGTGGACCAGGGATGTAAGAGTGCCTTTTTTGGTTACCGCGGTTTTCCTGGGCAAGCATGTATCTCAGTAAATGAAGAGGTTGTTCACGGAATCGGTGGAAATCGGCGTCTTCAGGTTGGGGATATTTTGAAGTTGGACGTGGGGGTCAATAAGGACAAGTGGATAGGCGATACGGCTACTACAGTGGCGGTTGGTTCGGTTCCTCAGGCGACTATTAAGCTTTTGGATGTCACCTCTTCTGCGCTTAAGGCGGGCATAGCCCACGCCTATAGCGGAAAGCGCTTGGGAGATCTTTGTTTTGCGATCCAGCAGGAAGTTGAGAAGAACGGCTTTTCTGTGGTACGGGAGTTCGTAGGTCATGGTGTAGGGCGGCAATTGCATGAGGAGCCTCAGGTGCCCAACTTCGGGAAAGCGGGAACGGGTCCGAAGCTTAAGGCGGGAATGACCTTGGCAATTGAGCCGATGGTGAACATCGGGAAGGCGGCGGTGCAGATTTTGTCAGATAATTGGACCGTGGTGACGAAAGACGGAAGTTTGTCGGCACATTTTGAACACACGGTTTTAATCACAAAAAGCGAACCGGAGATTTTGACATGGCACGGAGCGCGTTAATTTGTGTTTCAGGGGAAGTTTTGGAACAGATTCAATATAACTTGTTTAAGGTGGCTCTGGAGAATGGTCACGAGCTTCTTGGGCATGTTTCTGAAAAAATCAAGATTCAAACTACAAGAGTCTTGCCAGGTGCGCGCGTCAATGTAGAATTGACCCCCCGCGATCTGTCGAAGGGGAAGATTTTGGACGTATTGGAATAGCGTTTGCACCGGGTTTAAGGCCTCGGGGCGAGTCTTTTGTCCCGCAATTTAGACCGGTTTAAAATTTTAAGTATTTGGAATTATGAAAGTAAGAGCATCAGTAAAACGCCTCTGCGAAGCCTGCCGCATTGTTAAGCGTCAGAACGTGGTCCGTGTCATTTGTAAAAATGCGCGCCACAAGCAACGTCAGGGTTAATCCACATTAGCTAGATCGAATTATGCCACGACTCCTTGGAGTAGACATCCCCGGCGACAAACGCATCGAATTCTCGCTGCCATATATTTATGGTATCGGGCCAACGACGGCGAAGCGCGTCCTTGAGCAAGCCAACATTAATCCTGAGCTTCGGGCAAAGGATTTGAGTGGAGAGCAGTTAAACCAAATCATTCAAGCAATTGGCGCGAGTGGCCTGGCCATTGAAGGCGATTTACGTCGCGAAATTCAGGGTAACCTCAAGCGTCTTCAGGCGATCAACTGCTATCGGGGGATTCGCCATCGTAGGGGTCTTCCGGTTCGAGGCCAGAGAACCTCCACCAACGCACGTACTCGTAAAGGCCCCCGTAAGACGGTTGGTGTCCAGCGTGCTAAGGACTCAAAGTAGGAATTTAGCTTATGTCTGACGCGAACGAAAATATCGAAGCCACCCCTGAGTCCCCTGTCTCTGCGGATGTCGTGCCTGCTGTTGCCTCCGCTCCTTCGGTAGCGGTCGCTAAAGCGCCAAAGGCTGCTAAAGGATCGAAGTCCTCGAAAAAGGATTCGCTACCTGCAGGTGAGGACAAGAAGGTGGAGAATCTCTCCCTAGATCCCAATTCGGTGATCGAGCCGATTAAGGTAATTAAGGCTAAGGGGTCCAAGAATGTCCAATCTGGCGTAGCGCATATTCTAGCTACGTTTAATAACACGATCGTCAGTATCACGGACCAAAATGGTGGGGTGATCGGCTGGTCAAGTGCTGGGAAAGTCGGGTTCAAAGGTTCCCGTAAGAGCACTGCCTATGCCGCTCAGATGGTTGCTCAGGATGCCTGCCGCCAAGCAATGGGCCATGGCCTACGCGAGGTTGAAGTTCGGGTGAAAGGCCCGGGTTCAGGCAGGGAATCAGCGGTCCGCGCGATTCAGGCTGTCGGTTTGGAAATCAGCATCATTAAGGATGTCACGCCTGTTCCGCACAATGGATGCCGTCCTCCGAAACAGCGTCGCGTTTGATGCTTTTTTGGTCATTTAATAATAAGATTTAATTAAGAAGCATCATGGCAAGGTACACGGGTCCTAAGGACAAAATCAGCCGCCGATTTGGAGTGCCAATTTTCGGTACAAATAAGACGCTTGAGCAGAAGAACTATCCCCCGGGCATTCATGGCCCAAAAGGGTCTCGCCGCAAGCACAGCGAGTATTCTGTTGCTCTCGCCGAGAAACAGAAACTCCGTTACCAGTACGGAATTTTGGAGCGTCAGTTCCGCCGTTACTTCGGTATTGCTCAGCGGAAGCGCGGTGTGACTGGGGAAATTCTCCTCCAGTTGCTTGAGACGCGTTTGGATAACGTGGTGTTCCGTCTTGGGTTTGCCAATTCCCGTTCGGCATCCCGGCAGATGGTGGGGCACGGACATGTAAAGGTTAACGGTCGTAAGTGTGATATTTCCTCTTACAACGTGAAACCAGGAGACAAGGTTACCGTGAAGGAATCTCCTCGTTCTCGCAGTCTCGCTTCTCGCGGTCTGGAGCTAACTCAGATCGCCCCGATCCCGGGATGGTTGGAGTTGGATAAGGAGTCCTTCATTGGGAGCGTGTCACGTATTCCGAGCCGGGAGGAGATTGCGCCTATCGTAAATGAGCAGCTGATCGTTGAGTTGTACTCCCGTTAGTATCTCTCCAGTGCGTTTCTCGACAGGCGTAGGCGAATTTCTCGTCTGCGCCTGTTTTGTGTTTCACGAGCGTCTTTCTAAACTCTTCAAGTTTGTGCCTGACATTGGCTCTGTTGGTGGAGAATCAGGTGTGTGTTAGAATTGCATGATATCTCGTTAAGGATAGGCCCTGAGGCGTCGACCGCGCTTTTGGAAGATGTTAGTCTCCTGTTTGGTCATGGGGGCCAACTGGTGGCCGTGCTCGGACCCTCAGGCTGTGGAAAGAGCACGCTAATGAAGGTCATCGCTGGGCTCACTGAACCGACGGACGGGCATACGATTTGGCGGGGGCGGAATCTTGCCGAGGAGGGGGATTTTGAGGCGCATGAGGTCGGATACGTTCCGCAGTTTAGTATCGCTCACGAAAAGCTTCACGTCTGGGAGTGTATTGAGGATGCGGTCCGGTTGCGCTGTGGCGGGCTGTACGGAAATGCGGTAGGGCGGCGAGTAGATGAGGTCCTTGGGGAGGTAGGGATGGAAGCGATTGCAGAAAAGCGCGTGGATGTTCTTTCCGGCGGGCAACGGCGGCGGCTCGGTTTAGGGATGGAGTTGGTGAGCTCTCCTGATCTTCTCTTGTGTGACGAGGTCACCAGTGGGCTCGATCCACGGGCTGAGGATGAAATCACGCATTTAATGAAGGATGTGGCTCGGAAGGGACGAATCGTTCTTAACATTACCCATAGTCTACGGCACTTGGAGATGCATGACTCGGTGGTGGTTCTATGTCAGGGCCGGCTAGTTTATCACGGGGAGCCTGCCCATCTGCTACACTATTTTGGAATCACGCATCAGGAGAACTTGTATCCCCGGTTAGGCGAGCGCACGGCGGCGGAATGGGCCCAGTCGTGGCTCAAGCATAAGGATGCATATTACGTCCGCATGAACGGAGGGGCCCCTAGTGGCGGTGCGGCCATTGCCGATTTGGCTGAGGAGCGAGCTCCGGTTTCATTTGGCGCACAATTTTTTGTTCTTCAGCGTCGCAGGTGGAGGTTGTTTTGGCGGGATGCTGGACAGGTGAAGCTTCAACTGGCGCTAATGATTGGGTTCCCGTGTCTGGTTGTGGTTTTTGCGTTGAACGGCTTGCCTGCACTGCGCGCCGCGGCGGAATTACCGGAGGATCCTCTGAAGCAGCTCTTAAGCGATTTTTCCACCAAGCTAGACTATTTGAGGGTAGGAGGGATGGTTTCCGGGCTGATTATGTTTCAAGTGGTACTATTGACGTTGATGGGCTCAAACAATGCAGCCCGTGAGATTGCGGGAGAGCGGCTAATTTTGGAGAAGGAGAAGTTTTCGGGCCTCTCGCCAGCGGCTTACGTTTTGTCTAAAGTGGCGTTTTTGGCGGTTCTTGTGACGGTGCAGTCCGTTTGGATGTCTTTGTTCGTGAATGCCATTATTAAAATGCCGGGAGATCCTCTATGGCAGACGTGTTTGCTTTTCCTGGTAAATGCTTCAATGACAGCCGTTTCCTTGGGGATTTCCGGGATAATGCGAACCTCAGAGCAAAGCTCGTTAGTCTCGGTCTATTTGGTTGGTTTCCAGTTGCCTCTGTCTGGAGCTGTGCTTGCTCTTCCCGGTTGGCTGGGAACGATGACGCGTCCGTTAATCGCGTCCTATTGGGGGTGGGCCGGGTTTCTGCAGACGCTCCAGGAGACGCGGTTTTATAATGCCGTGGTACAGATGACCCAGACGCCACTAATGCCCTTGAGTGTGGTGGTTTGGGTGCTACTTTGCCATGTGGCTCTTGGGGTTACTGTGGCCTACGTGGGGTGTAAAGGAGCCCGTTGGGAATAGGCATGGACGAGACACTGGCAGCTGCAGAGGCCATTACGGCGGGAAGCGGTAGCAACTTGGCGATAGCCTTAAGGGTCCTGCCAGTGGGGCGCAGGCAGGATATGCGGATTTTTTACGCTTTTTGTCGCGTCGTGGATGACCTTGCCGATGAACCCGGTCTGTCGAAGGAGACGAGGCGTGCTGGATTACGGTTGTGGCGCGAGGCGTTGACGGCTGGTACGGCGGTGTCTGGTGAGCCTTCACTGGCCGTGGCCTTAAGAGAAGTATTCGCCAGACGTGAGGTTTCTTTCGAGCTGGCATGCGAAATTGTGCACGGATGTGAGATGGATTTGGCGGGAGTCCGGTATCGGACGTGGGACGAGTTGCGCCAATATTGCTACCGGGTGGCCAGTGCTGTCGGGTTGGTAAGTGCCCGAATTTTTGGAGGAGTTGGCTGTGACCGCTACGCCGAGGATTTGGGTCTCGCTCTTCAGCTAACTAACATTTTGAGGGACAGCGCCGAGGACTTTAGTGTCTCTGGGCGCGTCTATTTGCCTCTGGAGGAGATGGAAGCTTTCGGGGTAAAGCCCGGGGAATGGGTCACTCGGGAGCCTCGGGGGTGGGCGGATTTAATGCGCCTTCAGGCAAACCGTACGCGGGAGCTTTACAGTGCAGCGGTGCATTCCCTTCCTGAGTCCCAGCGACGGGGTATGGTTGCGGCGGAAATTATGCGGGCGGTTTACGGACGGCTCTTTGATGACATGGCAATGGACGGATTTAGGGTGTGGGAGCGGAGGTACCGGGTGGGGCGTATGCAGAAGATTTGGTTGGCAGCTTCGGTGTTTGTAGGTACCTGCCTATCCTCGAGTGGGCTGTCTGCCCGTATTCGTACAGGGTTGTAGGCTGCTTCAACGTGTCGAATATAAATAGTATATGAAGAAGGCCGTGTTGTGTCTGGGGGGCGTCGCGATTCTGGGCGGTTGCTTTACGGGATGCGAAAATCCCGCAGACTCATTGGCAGGTGGAGTGACGGGAGCGGCCATGGGCGGGCTGCTGAAGGGAACGGGGCGGAGCGTACCGAAGGCGCGGCGATCGGCGTTGTGGGTGGCTATATGGTAGGAAAAGTGAGCGCATCCGAGCGAGAGCGGGGGAATTATGAAGGTCAATCTGGGGCGGGTGGGCATGAATATGCGCCTCCCTCGTGTGTGCCGGTGCCATCGCCTTAGCCTTACCAGCGTCACAGGCGTTCGATTCCCTATGGGCAACATTCAAGGACGCCAAGATATGTTTTAGCCCCTACAATCATGAGCAGCTCATCGACGTGCGATCAATTTCTCCTAGTGGTCCGGTGGTAGATCGCATGACGGGGCGGGTATTTATCAATCCATGGTGCGGAGGCTGGACACCGATGGGGGCGCGGGGTGCTTGGTTTTCCTCATGTTAGTTTGAGGCCACGCTTGATTCTGGAAGCGAGGGCAGTGAAACTGCTGGGCTCAACTTCGCCCCTATCCGCTGCCATGCTTAATATTTTCATCAACCTACTGCTGGTGGTACACATTGTTGTCTGTGTGCTGATTGTGATCGCAGTTCTGATGCAGCGTCCCAAAAATGAAGGTTTGGGAGCGGCATTTGGCGGAGGCATGACTGAATCCTTATTTGGAGCCCAAACGACCAATGTTCTGGCTACGTTTACCCGATGGCTTGGAGTCCTGTTTTTTGCTCTGACTCTTTTGCTGTCGGCGCTTTATGCGCGGCAAGGGCGCACGACAACCAATGTCCAACAGAAGCTCAAGGAGGCGGCAAAGCCGGTCGAGACTCCCCTTAATTTGAATCCGGCCGAGGCAATCCCTGCTCCGATCGAGGAGAAGAAGATTGAGTCCCCAGCTCCCGCACCTGAATCTCCCAAATCTCCGGAGTCTAAGCCTGCAGTGATCCCACCCGTGACACCGAAGGCACCTGAGTTGCCTCCTGTTGAAACTCCTAAAGCTCCCGATGTGGAAGCAAAGCCAGCTCCTGAAAAAGCGCCGGAAGCCAAATCTGAGGCTCCCAAGGTGGAAGTGGAGAAAGAGGGTGCGCCTATTCTCAAAGTATCGGCGCCTGAACTCAACTCGGCAGTTCCTCCCGCTCCTGCGCCTGCTGCAGAAGTAAAGCCAACGGAAGCGGGTCAGTAGGGCTTTTCTGTGAATAGTAACGGAGCGCTTTTGGTTTTAGTCCTGAAATGCTCCTAGTTCCCGCCTTCGATGGAGATCACCTATCGATCTATCCGGCAGGCGGTAGCGTTTCGAGCTTACCTTGCTGTCGGACTTGTTCTGTGGGTCTGTGGATGTGGCCGTCGGCTCGATCGAGCCGATTTAGTGTTTATTAATGGTGCCGAGCCCGAACAGCTCGATCCGGCCTTGATTACCGCTCAGTCTACGGGCCGAGTTGCTTATGCGCTGTTTGAGGGCCTCACCAGCTTTGATGCGGCGGCTCAAGCTCAGCCCGCTGTTGCTGAGCGTTGGGAGGTGTCCCCGGATGGGTGCGTTTATACGTTTTATCTTCGTTCCGGGGCTCGCTGGTCCAATGGGGATCAAGTTGTCAGCGAGGATTTTGTGTATTCATGGCGTCGGGCGCTCCTTCCTGACACCGCGTCCGAGTACGCCTCTCAGCTATATCCGATTCTGCATGCTCAGGATTTTAATGAAGGAAAGATCACGGATTTTGCCCAGGTGGGTGTTCGCGCCATAGATTCCCAGAAGTTGGAAGTGCGACTTGGAAATCCCACGCCGTATTTCCCTGATTTATGCGCGTTTATAACGTATCTGCCTGTCCATCGTCCAACCGTTGAGCGCTATTCGGACTGGGCCGCGCGCCCGGCTCACTTTATCGGCAACGGACCCTTCTTGTTGAAAGAATGGCGTCTTTTCGACCGGGTCCGATTATTGAAAAATCCGGCGTACTGGAACGCAGCAACCGTTGCGCTAGAAAGCATTGATGTGCTGCCGTCCGCCAAGCCTAACACGGCTTTCAATTTATATTCCTCGGGACAGGCGGACTTGATGATGGATAAGGGGCTGGCTCCGACTGCTTTAATGGATGTCCTGCGAAAGCGTCGCGACTTTCATGCCTCGCCTTTTCTGGGAACTTATTTCATTCGGTTTAATTGCCAGAGGGCACCCTTTTCGGATCCCCGGGTGCGTCTGGCTTGTTCTCTAGTGATAGATCGCGATGCGATTGTCAGAAAAATAACCCGAGCCGGAGAGATTCCCGCACTCAGTTTTGTTCCGCCCGGGACCGGGCATGGGTACGTGCCACCAGCAGGAGTTGGCCCAGATGTTGCTCTGGCCCGGAGCCTTCTTGCCGAGGCGGGTTTTCCGGATGGGAAGGGATTTCCTGTGTTCGAGTATCTCTTTAAGGCCGACTCGGATATGGACCGCGATATCGCCGTGGAACTGCAAGGCATGTTTCAGCGTGAACTCGGGATCCGGATGCATCTCAGGGCACAGGAGTGGACGGTGTATTTGGCTGCGCAAAGTGCACTGGACTATGACGTTTGTCGCTCCAGTTGGGTTGCGGATTATAATGATCCGAACACTTTCCTGAACATGTTTGTTACTGGCGATGGCAACAACCGTACGGGGTGGAGTTCACCAGCCTATGATGGATATGTCCGGCAGGCCGGTGCAGAGGCGGACCCGCAACGTCGGTTTGCGCATTTTGTTGCGGCGGAAGAGCTGCTCCTAAGAAAAGAAGCGCCTGTTTGTCCTCTCTATTTTTACGTGGGAATCCAGTTTTATGATCCGGAGCGGTTGGGGGGCATCGTTCCCAATCTGCTTGATGAGCATCCCCTAAAGTTTCTGCACTGGAAGGAGAAACGGTGAAGACGGATCGTTTGACGTACTGGCTGTATTGCGGTGCGGTTCGTGTGCTTGGGAGGATGCCCCTGGAGATTGTTGTCCGGATTGGCCGGAGCGTGGGGATTGTGGGGTGGAATTGTGCGCCGTCCTATCGGCGGCTAGTTCTGAAAAATCTGGAACTGGCATTCGGCGACACGCTCGAAGCTGGGGAAAAGCGGGCGCTCGGCCGCGAACATTTTGCGCGGCTGGTGAGCAATCTCATGGCGGGAGTAAAGCTCGCGCAAATGGAGCCGAAAGCGGTTCTGGAGCGGGTCACCGTAGAGGGGTTGGAGCATGTCCATCGGCTGGTGAAAGAGAAGCGGGGGATGGTGATGATTCTAAGTCATCTGGGAAACTGGGAACTGCTCGCTCAAGTTTCGCCGGGCTTGTTTGGCTGCCCGTGTGGCACCGTGTACCAGAGCTTGAGCAATCCTTATATCGACCAAGCGGTTAAGGCGCAGAGAGCGAGGGAAGGTCTTCTCTTGTTCGCTCGCAGAGAGGGCTTTTTTGGGGCGATTGAGCTTCTCCGGGCGGGTGGCTCCGTGGGAGTTCTGGCGGATCAGCATGCAGGAGATGGTGGGGTTTGGTCCTCGCTTTTTGGCCGCTTGGCTTCTTCCTCCCCTTTACCTGCCACACTGGCGATGCGAACCGGAGCCGTCCTGCTGCCGGCAGCCATGTATACCGAACCCGGAGCACGCTGGCGGTTTGTAATCCAACCACCCGTGGAACCCGCCTCCCGGGATACCAATTTCGTAACTGTTCAAGTGAATCAGATTCTGGAGTCTCAGATCCGAGTTTCTCCGGCAGATTGGCTTTGGGCGCACAATCGGTGGAAAACGCCCAAGCCAAAGTTTCTTCTCGGAGGCTCGAAGCGGGGCGTTGTTCCCGGAGCGATAACCTGCAGGTTCCGCTTGGTGATTCGCGCTACCAATTGGTTGGGCGATGCCGTCATGACCGTCCCGGCGGTCCGGGCCATCCGGCGGACGAGGCCTGATCTGGAGCTTACAGTGCTGACTCCTGGTAAGCTGGCCGGTTTTTGGAATGCCGTGCCTGAAGTGGATTGTGTGCTTTCGTTGCCGGCGGAGGGGGGGATTAGAGCGACAGTGGAGCTTCTGCGGAAAGGCAATTACGACGCCATTGTGCTGTTTCCAAACTCGTTGAGGGTCGGATTGGAAGGGTGGATTGCGGGAATTCCCAGACGTGTCGGTTATCGTGGGCATTCTCGAGCGCGGTTATTGAACCAGGTGCTGGATCCTGTGCAAAAGTCGGAAGGCTCCCCCGAACATCAGGTCCACCATTATTTACGCCTCGCAGAGTCGATGGGGGCCGCTCCATTGCAGGAATCTGAATGGACTCCCCCTCGCCAGGTTTCCGCGCCTGCGGCGGGACGGATTCTGCAGCTTGCGATCTGTCCGGGAGCCGAATATGGCCCGGCCAAGCGATGGTTTCCCGAGCGGTTTGCCGCAGTTATGAAGGCGATTTCGGCTCGCCATTCCTGTCAGTGGAACTTGGTCGGAGTGGCCAAAGATGCCGCGATTGGCGATGAAATCGTCAGGGCTTTTGGTCGCGATGGGCTCGAGAACTGCATTGGCCGCACTTCGTTGGACGGGTTAATCGCATTGCTTCGTGGTTGTGATCTTTTGCTTACGAATGACACTGGCACGATGCATTTGGCTGCCATGTTTGGAGTCCCCGTGGTTGCCATTTTTGGATCCACAGACCCCGTTCTCACGGGGCCGTTAGGTGCCGGCCATACCGTGGTGCAGCATCAGGTTACATGCGGGCCGTGCTTCCAGCGGGAATGTCATTTGGACTTCGCCTGTATGCAACTGGTCACCGTAGAAGAGGTGGTGAAGGCTGTTGAATCCAAGATTTGTCAACTGGTTGGGCAGGAAAAAGGTTCCGCCGCACGCCTCTCCTGTTCTAATGTTGTTTCTCCTTAACTTACGAACTCTTTATGTCGATCACCCTCCCGCACCGATCCAATGCGGATCTTTTAGAGGCCAACTATGCGCTCTGGAAGAAAGATCCAACGTCGGTAGATAGCACTTGGTCCGCATTCTTTGAAGGATTTGAACTCGGCAACCTGGTTCAGAAAGGTGCAGGAACTGGTGGTGGGGACGGGGCCTGGCAGACGAAGGTGGATCAGTTGATTCAGACGTACCGGTCCGTTGGCCATACTAAGGCACATCTTAATCCGCTTTCAAAAACGGCTCCTGAGGCGCCTCTTTTAAGCCTCGAAACTCTCGGATTTACCCAGAAGGACTTGGATCGGCCGGCGAGTTCGGCTCTGATCGCAAATGGGAAGCAATTTGTTCTTCGGGAGCTTATTGCAGCGCTTGAAAATCTTTACTGCAAACACATCGGGGTAGAGTTTTCCCATATCCAGAACCCCAAGGTTCGGGAATGGGTGCGTGAGAAATTTGAGGCTGTCGCCGCCGCATCGACGGTCTCGGCCGACACCCAGAAGCGGATGCTTCGTCAGATCCTGTCGGTGGAAAGCTTCGAGAAATTCTTGCATACTCGTTTTGTGGGACAGAAGCGCTTCTCCATCGAAGGGGGCGAGTCTCTGATGGTGGCGCTCTATGGGGTTCTGGAAAACTGTCCAAGTCACGGAATTGAGGAAATTGTGATGGGGATGGCCCATCGCGGTCGCCTGAGCGTGATTAATGACTTTCTGCAAAAGCCGATATCGGTGATGTTTGCACAGTTTTCTGAGAACTACATGCCTGATACTGTCGCCGGTGACGGGGACGTGAAATACCATTTGGGGTACCGCACCAAGCGCGAATTGCCCGATGGCTATCAAGTGTCGGTTCGACTGGCATCGAATCCGAGCCATTTGGAAGCGGTAAATTCTGTGGTTGAGGGGATTGCCCGGGCCCGCCAGCGTGTCCGCGCGGATAGCGAGACGCGTTCCAAGGTGGTTCCAATCCTGGTTCACGGGGATGCGGCGTTTGCTGGTCAAGGCGTAGTGGCGGAAACGCTCAATATGTCGCAGCTCGAAGGGTACCGCACGGGTGGGACCCTCCATATGATCACCAATAACCAGATTGGGTTCACGACCTTGCCGGCTGATGCGCGGTCTTCGCGCTACTGCACCGATGTGGCCAAGATGATCGAGGCTCCCGTTTTCCATGTGAACGGAGACGATCCGGTTGCCGTGCGGCTTTGCACGGAGTTGGCTCTGGAGTATCGCCAGACCTTTAAGAGTGACGTGATTTTGGATATCGTGTGTTACCGGAGGCACGGCCACAACGAAGGGGATGAACCGCTTTTTACACAGCCGGTGATGTACCGCGAAATTAGCGCGCATCCGTCGCTTGGAACGCTTTATCGTCAAAATCTGCTTAAGGGCGGTGTGCTGACAAGCGAGGAAGCTTCCGTATTAGATCGGGAGTTTGAGGCTCGTTATGAATCGGCCTTTGCGGAAGTCAAAGCGGCCGAACAGAACAAGGATCTCAACAAATTCTCGCAGTCGAACGTGGTTTTTCAGCCGCCTTTTTCGTTCGAACCGGTTCAGACCGCCATATCCCAAGCTGCCCTGGATCAAGTTTGTACAGCGCTGACGACTTTGCCTGAAGGCTTCCAGATGTTGACCCGGCTTAAGAAGTTTTTCCTCGAAAAGCGGCAGCAGGTCTGGGCTGATGGTGGGCCTTTCGATTGGTCCTTTGGGGAAGCTTTGGCGTTCGGATCCCTCGTCCAAGAAGGAACTCCGGTGCGGTTGTCGGGACAGGATTGCCGACGCGGGACGTTTTCCCACCGGCATGCCGTGTTGTACGACGAACGCACCCGGGATCGATACACGCCGCTTCAAAACGTGGCTCCCGAGCAGGCTCGCTTCAATGTTTACAACTCGCTGCTGAGCGAGGCTGCCGTGCTCGGATTTGATTACGGGTACACGCTTCACTATCCCGAATTGCTCTGCCTGTGGGAGGCGCAGTTCGGCGATTTCAGTAATGGCGCGCAGATCGTGATCGATCAGTTTATTGCGGCTGGTGAATCCAAGTGGCAGCGGCCCAGTGGGATCGTGATGCTTCTGCCCCACGGTTATGAGGGGCAGGGGCCTGAACACTCCAGCGCGCGTTTGGAGCGTTTCCTGCAGTTGTGTGCACAAGACAATATGCAGGTGTGTAATTTCACCACTCCTGCCCAGTATTTTCACGCATTACGCCGTCAGATGAAGCGCGCCTTCAGGAAGCCGCTGATTGTGATGGCGCCCAAGAGTTTGCTTCGTGCCCCTGAGTGTGTTTCGAGGACGGAGGATTTTACTTCCGGGACTTTCGAGGAAATTTTGCCCGGGCCTCTGCTGGGAACGGCGGACAAGGTGAGCCGTGTGATATTTTGTACGGGTAAGGTGTATTACGATCTGCTCAAGCACCGTGACTCCAACGGAATCGCAGACGCGGCAATTGTGCGGATTGAACAGCTCTATCCGCTGCATCGCGAGAAGCTTGCCAGTGTGGTGAAGAAGTTCCGGAAGGCGAAGACCTTTGTCTGGTGCCAAGAAGAGTCTGAAAACATGGGGGCTTGGAGTTTTCTCCGGTGGGACCTCGCTCAGATTGCCGGCAAAGACATTGTTTATTCCGGGCGCGACGCCAGTTCGAGTCCGGCCGTCGGAGCTCTTTCCACGCACAAAGTCGAGCAGCGTAAGCTCGTGGAAGAGGCGTTTACGTTAGCTTAACGCACTTTTAATCCAGTTTATCTCCATCTGTTTCATTCCACAGCTATGAGCCACGAAGTCAAAATTCCAACCGTTGGTGAATCCATTAGCAGCGGCCTGCTTTCCGTCTGGCATAAAGCCGATGGGGAAAACGTAACTGTCGGGGACACTCTTCTGACCCTCGATACAGATAAGGTTTCTACGGATCTCACTGCCGAGGTTCCGGGAGTGCTTCATATCAAGGTGCCTGCCGGACAGGAGGTGAATATCGGTGAAGTGGTAGCCTCCATTGAATCCGATGGCACCGCTGCCTCGAATCTGTCGGCCGCAGCTGTTCCCGTCACCGAGGCTTCTGCCGCTGCACCGGCACCCAAAGTGGAAACGCCCGCTCCGGCTCCGGTGGAGGCTCCGGCCTCGGTCGTTCTCGCCCCCTCTTTGCGTGATGCGGTGGCGGCTGCAAACGACTCGCTTGGAGTTCTGAAAGCCAGCGGTCAGCCTGCTCAGCCTGTTCTGGAGGGACGGATGACTCGTAAGAAGATGACTCCGTTGCGCCGGAAAATTGCCGCGCAACTCGTTATGGCGCAACACCAGGCGGCCATCCTGACGACATTTAATGAATGTGATTTGAGTGCTGTGATGAAATTGCGCTCAGAAATGCAGGATGCTTTCACCAAGGAGTTTGGGGTGAAGCTCGGATTCATGAGTTTCTTTATCAAAGCTGTTGTGAGTGCTCTTAAGTCGACCCCCTCCATCAACGCCCGAATTGATGGGGATGATCTTATTGAGAACCACTATTTTGATATCGGCGTTGCAGTGGGTACGGAAAAGGGACTCATGGTTCCGGTGGTGCGGGATGCCGATCAGAAATCCTTTGCGCAGTTGGAAAAAGATCTTGCTGATTACGCAGTGAAGGCGCGCGAGGGCAAGATCCAACTGCCCGATCTTCAAGGCGGCGTGTTTACAATTTCAAACGGGGGAGTTTACGGATCTTTGCTATCCACGCCGATTTTAAATCCTCCGCAGAGCGGGATCCTCGGGATGCATAAGATTCAGGAGCGTCCTATAGCGGTGAAGGGCCAGGTGGTGGTTCGCCCGATGATGTATTTGGCGATGTCCTACGATCACCGCGTGGTGGATGGAAAAGAGGCGGTGACATTCTTGGTTCGAATCAAAGACTGCCTGGAAAATCCGGTTCGGTTGATGCTGGGTCTTTAATTGCGCTGGAATTTGGCGGCTTTTGCCGTAATCTGAGGTAGATCGGCTTGTCACGCACGGGTCGGTCGCCCCTCCCCCCAGATTATGAAAGACGGTTCAACTCCACGGAGGCCGCATCTCGCAGCGGCTTTGAATGCTATGGCTGTAGTGGCGACGCTACTGTCCGTCGGTTATGTGTGGGCTAAAAATACCCAGGATCGCCTGCTGCACTCTGCGGCTCCGGAGTTTTGTCACGCAAAGCTCCATGGGGTAGCCCTTATTCGAGAAGCCTTTACCCGGCCCGATACTCTGGTGATGTTTGGAAGCTCCGAGCTGATCCCAGACGTCCCGATGAAAGGGGTCGATTTCTTTTCGGACCTGCCTACGGGATTTTCGGTATTTCCTGTAGGAAAAGCTGGGACTACAGCGCTTTCTGTACTTCAAAAGTTGGGCGGTGCCGGAGAAGTCTTAACAGGGAAGAAGGTGGTTTTGTCGCTTTCTCCGAGCTTTTTTCAGACTGAAACAGTGGACGCGAAGTACTTCGAGGGGAATTCTTCGAAGCTTCAGACCAAGGAGCTTTTGTGGAGCGATGAGTTTAGCCAGGGGCTGAAGAGTGCTGCCGCTAAACAGATTTTGGCTTATCCAAGGGCCTACGAGGGAGACTGGGTTCTGGGATTTACTCTGCGTCGGGTTGCTTCCGGCGGGTGGGTGGATCGGGTAATGCTCTCGTTAATTGAGCCTTATGCGTATGTGGATCGTGCTATTGGGCGGATGCAGGACCACGTGGAGGCTACGGCGGCTTTACTCGAAGTGCCTCAGGAGACGACCAAGAGCAAAAAGATAGCCAAAGGCAAGCGGATCCTCAACTGGGATGAACTTTTTCTCTCGGCTGAGCAGAGTTCTAAAGCCCTGGCCAACAGAACCAAGCGCAAGCCGTTGAAGGCATCGCGCCGGATCGGGGAGGGGGATTCGCTGTTTGTTGGAAGAATGAAGAAGGCTCAGGAATGGCGAGACTTTGAATTGGTGCTGCGTCTGATCAAAGAAGCAGGGGCTTATCCTTTGGTAATCTCGATGCCAGTCCATGCGGATGTTCTCGAAGCTCAGGGCGTCTCCAAGAAAGGATGGATGGAATACGGCCGGGAGCTCAAGGCTTTGACGGCCAAATACGAAGCGCCGCTGATCTATTTGGAAGATCATGAGCGCGATGCGATATTTTTTGTAGACCACGCCGATCACATTGGATCCAAGGGGTGGTGGTACTACAATAAAGCTATGGACGATTTTTTCCATAACCGGCCCGGGTTTCTCCCCGTGGCTTCGCAGGCGACCCTGTTGCGCTGAATTTATGAAAGACAAGATTCTTGATGTGTTGGCTTCTATTGCTGAAACGGAAGAAGTCCGTACGCAGCCGAACCTTGCGCTTTATGAGCTGCAGATTTTGGATTCCATGAAGACGGTGGAACTGATTGTGGCTTTGGGTCAGGAGTTGGGCGTGGAGGTTTCCCCGGCTGAGTTTGAGCGGGAAGCCTGGGCAACGCCTGCCCTTTTGGTGGCCGACGTCGAGCGGCGCCTAGCCTCGTGAACTTTGCGGCAGTCGAGGCGTGGCTGGCGGAACGTCCCAAGGCAAAGCTGGTGGCCTACTCGCTCTACTATCTCGCGATAGCCATCATTCTTATCCTGATGTACGGGCGGGGAGATTTTTCCACCCCACCTTTTGTTTATCAGGAGTTTTGATCCTGACATGCGCGGTACCGGTTTCGAAGCGCGGAGGTCGTCACCACTTGCGGAATGCCCCGGGTTCCGCAGGCAATTAATCGACGACCGAACGGACTTTTGGTATGCCCGTTCCTATCCTCTACCTCATGGTTCCTTGTAGTTAGCGCGGTTGATGCCGTCCTCACGTTGGCCGATTGAACGCCCGTTCTCCTCCCCCTTGATTATGTCGAACTCGCCCCATCTTCTTGATCGTATCGACCGTTGGGCCCAAATCTGTCCTGAGCGGCTTGCTCACACTAGCGGCGGGCGTTCTCTGTCTTGGGCTCGGTTAATTGCCCAGTCTGATGCGTTGGCATTATGGCTAGAGACCAAACTAGCAGGAACGCTGGGCCCCATTGCGGTTCATGGACACAAGGAGCCCGAAATGATTGTGGCGTTTCTTGCCGCAGTGAAATGTGGACGTCCCTACGTCCCCATGGACTCGTCCATCCCCGAACCGCGGATCGCCAAAATCGTGGAAGGGGCCGCAGCCTCCCTAGTTCTCACGCCCGAACGAATCGGAGCGATTTTGGCGGAATTGCCGGCAGCCCAAACCCGTAAGCCGGTTCGGCGTGTGGAAGGAACCGATCCATTTTATATCCTCTTTACCTCTGGAAGCACTGGGGAACCCAAGGGCGTGGTCATTACTTTGGCAAACCTGAGCGCGTTTGTGGACTGGCTCCTTTCCGAGCATTCATTCGCCGAACAGGGTGAGGTTTTCCTAAATCAGGCGCCGTTTTCCTTCGATCTTTCCGTCATGGATCTGTTCGGGAGTCTGGCCACCGGGGGGACCCTTGCGAGTGTCACCAAGGAGGAACTCTCCAATTTGAAGGCTCTGTATCTGCGCCTAGCCGATTCGGGGATAACATCTTGGGTGTCAACTCCGTCTTTTGCTCAAATGTGCCTTATCGAAAAGGGGTTTCGCTCGGCAATGCTCCCCGCGATGAAGCGGTTTCTCTTTTGCGGGGAAACTCTGGCCCCGGAAACTGCCGCCCAGCTTCTTGAGCGCTTTCCTGAGGCCGAAGTCTGGAACACCTACGGTCCCACGGAAGCGACGGTGGCCACTACCTCCGTACGTGTCGATACAGCATTGCTGGAGGCTTATTCTCCACTTCCCGTCGGATATGAGATGCCGGGAACCCGTGTGGTAGTAGTGGATGAAAACGGAGTCGAAGTGCCCGAGGGCGAGCGCGGCGAAATTGTGATCGCTGGGCCCAATGTCAGCCCGGGATACCTCAAAAGGCCTGAGTTGACCGAAAAGGCGTTCGGTCAGAGGGACGGCCAGCGTTGTTATCGCACTGGCGATTGGGGACGCGCCAAGGCGGGGCTCATTTTCTTTGAAGGCAGAATGGATGGGCAGGTGAAGATGAATGGTTACCGGATCGAGTTGGGGGATTTGGAGGCTAACCTCCGAATCCTTCCTGAGATTGCCGATGCCGTCGTGTTGCCGGTCCAGAAAAATGGCAAAGTGGAATCACTCGCCGCATTTGTGGTCCTTTCCGGGCCGAAGGGGGGAAGCGACTTTGAGGTTTCTGCGCTTCTAAAAACCAAGCTCGGGGAGCATCTCCCCGCGTATATGCTGCCTCGGAAAATTACCTTTCTGGACGCTTTTCCCATGACTCCCAACGGCAAGGCTGACCGCAAAAAGTTGGCTGAGCTGCTCGGGCAAAAACCGTAGGGCCCCGGTCCCGTTTCCTTACCCTCGATCGAGATGGTGCCCTACGCTGATTTTACGTACTTCGGTCTCCTGGTGTACGTGCTGCTGCCCTTGTTGATTGCGGGCTTTTGTGGGGTGCTCAACAAATGGTGGTCGCTGGCCGCGATGGGGGTTCTGTTGGTGTTTCAAGCCAGCGGCACGGTGGCTATCCGGCCTGACTTCCATGTTTTGGAGTTGTATTTGCTGCTCGGATATACGGCCTTCCAGGCGGCTTTGGCCTGGGCTTTGTTGCGCTGGCGCAACTCTTTAACCTTCTACGTTACCTTCTCTCTCTCGCTCCTGCCGCTTGTTGCCTCAAAGTTCGTTCCGGTTCTGTTTCCCCAAACGCTGTTCGGATTCATGGGAATCTCTTATGTGACCTTCCGGGCTTTGGACGTTCTGTTCTCAGTCCAGGACGGAGTGATCAAGCAGCTCTCGCTTGCGCAATATTTCGCCTTTCTACTGTTTGTTCCCACCCTGTCGTCGGGCCCCGTGGATCGTTATCGGCGCTTTGGTCAGGATTGGGAAAAACGCCGCTCCCGGGACGAGTTTCTGGACGACTTGGAGGTGGCCGTCAACCGGATTGCCAAGGGGTTCCTTTACAAGTTCATCATTGCCGCCTTGGTGAAAACCTACTGGATGGATCCTGTCAGTGTTGGCCGGAGTGCCGGGACGCTCTGGGCGTATATGTATGCCTATACATTTTACCTCTTTTTTGATTTTGCCGGATACAGCGCTTTTGCGGTCGGAATAGGCCGGATTTTTGGAATTAAGGTGCCCGAAAATTTCGATAAACCTTTTCTTTCCAAAAGTATCCGGGATTTCTGGACGCGCTGGCACATCAGCCTCTCCTTCTGGTTTCGGGACCATGTTTACATGCGCTTTCTGCTTACGGCCGGTAAAAAGAAGTGGTTCACGGGCAAGCATACCGCTTCTTATCTCGGGCTACTCCTGACCTTCGGCCTGATGGGGGTCTGGCATGGCCTGGCTTTCCATTACATCCTCTACGGCCTTTATCATGCCGCTCTCCTGATTGGATATGACTGGTTTGCTCGTTGGAACAAGACCCACAAGGTTTGGGGCAGCGCCCCCTGGCAGGTCTTTACCGACATGCTTTTGACTTTCCACTCCATTGCTTTCGGCCTGCTCCTTTTCTCCGGACGGTTAACGCCGCCGCCACCACCGGCCGTCGACTGGCAGGTGGAAAAAGTCGACGCCCACGAAGTGGTTGGCTTCATGTGGCAGAGTTCTTCTCAGGCCAAACCCTTGGTGGTGGATTTGTATGTAGACGATGTGAATTTCATGCGCGTTAAAGCCGATCTCGACCGACCTGATCTCCGGGATCGCGGCTATGGGAAGGGGCGCTGCGGGTTCCGTCTCGAATTACCCTGGTGGGTCAGAGACGGCCGGCCGCATAACCTCGATATCCGTGAGGCTGCCTCGGGAACGCCGCTGAAGGGAGTCCCGCCGACGATTGAATTTGAGCGCAATGAAGAGGAGATAGAACGCGAGGGCGCCAAGATACGCCAAGCCCAGGAGTCTGAGACCGCTAGTGAGAATAAGCCTAATCAGAGTGTTCCCGCCGTGCCGCCCGTTCCCAAATAGCGGTGCTTTTTGCGGAAGCGAAACCAGTTGTGCAGCGTTTTCCGCAGGGCCTGGGTCACGGTGAGCGGAGCGCAGTGCAGCTCCGTTCCTTTGGAAAGCGACGCCAGGACAGCCTTGGCGCAAAGCCGATCAGCGGGGAAAATCGTGTGGGAACGTCCAATGGCGGCGTAATGGTGGGCGTCACTGCCGGCTGTCATAGGAAGGCTGCGCCGTTGCGCATATCTCCGAGCGCTCTGGTTATGACGTTGTAGGGCGGTGGCTGCGTTGAAAACCTCCAGGCCGTCCATCTCGAGAGTGTCCAAAACGCGCTCCCGAATCCCAGCCCGGGTGCGGTCATAGGGGTGAGCCGGGATGGCCAGGCCTCCCTGGGCCCGAACCATGGGAATAATCTCCCTTGCGGGGGTTCCCTGGAGACCGTTGGGAAGCCAGACACCGAGGCAAAGCAAATGGCCTTCGGCTGTCGAAACTTCCACCCCGGGAATGATCAGAAATCCGTCCACCGCCTCCCCATCCTCGCGCAAATACCCTTTGTCCCTGAGATACCGGCAACCATCGGAGGTGTTGTGGTCGGTCAGGGCAAATCCATGAAGCCCGCGCTTTTTAGCGGCGGCGATCAGCGATTCCGGGCTGCTCGCTCCGTCGCTCGAAAAATAGGAGTGTACGTGTGGATCAATACGAAAGCCCATTTCCGAGGATGGCCGTGGCAGCCGGATCGGAAAAGCGCAGATGCCTGACGGGTCATAAAATTACGCAAATTTTACGCAATTGCCCCGAAGCGGTTTGGTGAGCCCTTAGGGGCGCCTTTGTTGGAATTTCACGCCCCGTAGCCGTTGCCCCGTGCGTAGGGCTCTGCTAGATTCCGCGCCACTTTGCCCATGCCTCGCGATACTTCTCTCCACAAGATTCTCCTTATAGGCTCCGGTCCGATCATCATTGGACAGGGATGCGAGTTTGATTATTCCGGTGTTCAGGCATGTAAGGCCCTGAAAGAAGAGGGTTATGAAGTGGTTCTGGTGAACTCCAATCCAGCCACCATCATGACCGACCCGGAGTTTGCTCACCGCACCTACATCGAGCCGATTACTCCGGAAGTGGTCGAGCGGATCATCGAACAGGAAAAGCCCGATGCCCTTCTGCCCACCCTTGGCGGGCAAACGGCCCTGAACTGCGCCATGTCCCTAGTGCAGTCCGGTGTTTTGGAAAAACACGGCGTCCGGATGATCGGCGCAAAAGCCGAAGCTATCCATAAGGGAGAAGACCGGCAGGCGTTTAAGGATGCCATGATCAAGATAGGGCTGGAAGTCGCCCGTTCCTTTACGGCTCACACCATGGAAGAAGCCCGCACCGCAGCGGCCGCCATGGGCGCCTTTCCGTTGGTGATCCGGCCTGCGTTTACCCTAGGGGGAATGGGGGGCGGGATCGCTTATAACCGCGAGGAGTTTGAGGGGATAGTCGCCAGAGGATTGGATCTTTCACCGGTCAGTGAAGTGCTTATCGAAGAAAGTCTTCTCGGCTGGAAGGAATACGAAATGGAGGTCATGCGCGACCACGCCGACAACTGCGTGATTGTTTGTTCGATCGAAAATCTCGACCCCATGGGGGTGCATACCGGCGATTCCATCACAGTCGCTCCCGCCCAGACCCTCACGGACAAGGAATACCAAATGATGCGCGACGCTTCCTTTGCCGTGATCCGCGAGATCGGGGTGGAGACTGGCGGTTCTAATATTCAGTTCTGTGTCCACCCGGACACCGGTCGGATGATTGTCATTGAGATGAATCCGCGCGTGTCGCGTTCTTCGGCTCTGGCCTCCAAGGCGACTGGATTTCCGATTGCCAAAATTGCCGCCAAACTGGCCGTGGGCTACACGCTGGATGAGGTTCGCAACGATATCACTCGCGAAACCCCAGCCTGTTTCGAGCCCTCCATCGACTATGTCGTGGTGAAGATCCCGCGCTTCACGTTCGAAAAATTCCCTCAGGCCGACACCACGCTGACCACCCAGATGAAAAGCGTCGGCGAGGCCATGGCCATTGGCCGGACCTTTAAGGAGGCGTTGCAAAAGGCGCTCCGCAGTCTGGAAATTAAGCGGTTTGGCCTCCTCGGTGACGGTGCCGAACTATCTGTGGACTCCGAAACACTTCGCCGGAAGCTGACGGTTCCCAACGCCGAGCGTATATTCTTCCTCGGCCAGGCATTTGCGGCCGGAATGAGCGTCGAAGACGTCTGGGCGCTGACAAAAATCGACCGTTGGTTCCTGGAGCATATTTCTCAGATCGTTCAGGAACAGCAGGTTTTGTCAGGCGTTCTGGCTTCGCCTGAAACGCTGCGTCGCGCCAAAAAGCACGGCTTTTCAGACCGCCAGATCGCCGTATCGACCGGGATGAAGGAAGCGGACGTTCGAGCGGCGCGCAAGGCGGCTGGTGTGATTCCGGGTTACCGTCTGGTGGACACCTGTGCCGCTGAATTTGAAGCGTACACGCCTTATTACTACTCCAGCTACGGTTCGGAAAACGAAGCGCGTGGCAGCGACAAACGCAAAATTATCATCCTCGGTGGCGGCCCGAACCGCATCGGACAGGGGATCGAATTTGACTACTGCTGCGTGCATGCCTCGTTTGCGCTAAAGGAACTGGGTTTTGAAACCATCATGGTGAACTCCAATCCCGAGACGGTTTCGACGGATTACGACACGAGCGATAAGCTTTATTTCGAGCCGCTGACGCTTGAGGACACGCTCAACATCTGCGAACAGGAAAAGCCTTGGGGCGTCATCGTCCAGTTCGGCGGTCAGACTCCGCTCAATCTGGCCAACGGCCTCGCTGAGGCCGGTGTCCCCATTATTGGGACCTCGCCCAGGAGCATCGAAATTGCCGAGGACCGGAAGTTGTTCTCGGCGATGCTCGACAAGCTCGGAATCCTTCAGACGCCCGGTGGTACCGCTACCAATGAAGCGGAAGCGCTGACTGTGGCCGAACGCGTGGGGTATCCGGTGTTGGTAAGGCCTTCGTTTGTGCTGGGTGGGCGGGCCATGGAACTTGTTCATAGCGAGTCTGATTTGCGGCGTTATATCCGCACGGCTGTAGAGGCCAGCCCCGAGCGGCCTGTGCTTGTGGACCGTTTTCTCGAAGACGCCACCGAGGTGGACGTGGATTGTATCTCGGACCGCCAGACCGTGGTCATCGGCGCGATCATGGAGCATATCGAAGAGGCTGGAATTCACTCAGGTGACAGCGCGTGTGTGATTCCGCCATTTAGCCTTAGCGACAAAGTGAAGGCCGAAATTGTGAGCGCCACCAAACGGATGGCCCTCGAATTGAATGTTTGCGGGCTCATGAATGTGCAGTTCGCCGTGAAGGACGAGCTGGTGTACGTGCTTGAGGTAAATCCTCGGGCGTCGCGGACGGTGCCCTTTGTCTCCAAGTCGATTGGAATTCCGCTGGCCAAGCTTGCCGCCAAAGTCATGGCTGGGAAAACCTTGGTGGAACTTGGCTTTTCTGAGGAGGTTGTGCCTCCTCATTACTCGGTGAAAGAAGCCGTGTTCCCGTTCATCAAGTTTCCGGGTGTGGACATTGTGCTCGGACCCGAAATGCGCAGCACGGGCGAGGTGATGGGCATAGACCGGGTTGCCGGACTGGCCTACGCCAAAGCGCAGATGGCCGCGCAACCTTCGTTGCCGCAGTCCGGGAACGTGTTTATTTCCGTGCCCGACCGAGACAAAGGTCGTGCGGTCGAAATCGGACGCGGGTTCGCCGAGCTTGGCTTTACCCTGTTCGCTACGGGCGGGACTGGAGCAGCGCTCAAGGCGGCAGGGGTTCCGTTGAAAACGCTCTTTAAGATCGGCGAGGGACGTCCCAATGCACTCGATATGGTCAAGAACGGGGAGTTGGCTCTGATTATCAACACGCCGTCTGGAAAAACCGCCCGCGAGGATGAGGTCCGGATCCGTTCCACGGCCAACAGTGCCCGGATTCCTGTGATGACCACATTGAGGGCGGCCAAAGCCAGCCTGGAAGGGATTGGAGCCATCCGGCAATACGGTCTGAATGTGCGTCCGCTGCAGGAGTACCACGGCCTTTAGGACCGCCTCGGGAAGTCTCCTATAAAAAAACTCAAAGTTCCCTAAGGGATAAACCGTCCTCGGATTGTACTTATTGTTCTGGGGGGAACAGAGGGGTCGTCGGTTGAGCTTCGCTCGCCGGCGGCCCCTTCTTATTTTATCCTAGGGGTTCCAGATCTGACTCTTGAGGAAGTGCCCGACCTGTTGGAAAGTCTCCCTATGGCTGACCCCGCCACTGTCCCTATGGCACCGATCTTGCGAGAGAAGCCTGATTTGCGCCCCAAATTACGCGAACTCCCGCACAAACCCGGCATTTATATCATGCGGGACCGGATTCACCGGGTCATTTATGTCGGTAAGGCCAAGGATCTTAAACGTCGGGTTTCTCAGTATTTTATGCCCTCCAGGCGTATGACGGCCGATCCCAAGACCCGTGCCTTGCTGGACAGTATCTGGGACGTGGAATGGCATACGGTTCTTACGGAAACTGAGGCGCTTGTACTCGAAGGCAAACTGATCCGGGAATATCGCCCAAGATATAACATTGCGCTCCGGGACGATGCTGGATTTTTGATGGTGAAGGTCAGTTTGCAGGAAGAGTGGCCTCGCTTTCGTTATGCCAGGCAGCGAACCGAGGATGGGGCGCGTTATTTCGGGCCCTTTGTTCATTCGTCAGCCTTGCGGCAGACTATGGCGTTTCTGCGCAAAAAGTTTGGTGTTCTGACGTTTGGTCGGGGCAATCCGACCGAACGCGAATTAAAAAGCGCCACCTATCAGGTGTCCTTCCGACTCGCGCAAACTTCGAGTGCGCAGTATCGGGAGCGGGTGGCCAAGGCCTGTGAGTTTTTTGAAGGCCATTCCAAAGAGATCATGGCCGGGCTCGAACTGGAAATGCGCGCGGCAGCCGACCGGCTCGACTTTGAGCGTGCCGCCGAACTCCGCAACATCCTGACCAATCTTCGGACCACGGCCGAGCCCACCCGCAAATTCACCCGCCATTCTTTACCCAGTACGGTGCACCCCGAAAACGATATGGCCGGTTTGCAGGAGGCTCTTCGGTTGCCGCGGCCTCCCCGTCACATGGAGTGTTTTGATATCTCTAATATCTCCTCCACTTACATCGTCGCTTCCATGGTGTGTTTCCGGGACGGCGTGCCCGACAAGAAGAGTTATCGGCGGTACAGAATCACCACGGTGGAGGGGCAAAACGATTTTGCGAGTATGGCCGAAGTGGTGCGCCGGCGTTATGCGCGGGTGCTGCGAGAGGGGAGCTCGCGAGTCGCGGAAAAAGGTCCGCCCGAGGGATACCTCATCGAGGAGCCGTGGGTGGACTTTTCCGAGACCCAGGAGTCCGATGGCGACGCGGCCAGGCGTGCCGAGGTGGGGTTACCCGATCTGATCATTGTCGACGGAGGCAAGGGGCAGCTCTCCTCGGCGTGTGCGGAATTGCAGCGTCTGGGGCTATATGATCTGCCGATCGTGGGGCTCGCAAAGGAGTTTGAGGAAATTTACCGGCCGGGACGTTCCGAGCCCCTGGTGCTGCCTCAAAGCAGCGGTGCGTTGCGCCTCATGCAGAGGATTCGGGATGAGGCTCATCGCTTTGCCAATAGCTACCATCAGATCCTGCTCAAACGGCGGATCTCGGAGAGTCTGCTGGACGAATGTCCTGGGATTTCGACTCTTCGCAAAACTCAACTTCTCAAGCGGTTCGGTTCGGTGGCGAGACTCCGAAACGCTTCGCTCGAGGAAATCGCTGCGCTGGACGGGATCAGTCTGCGACTTGCCGGGCAGGTGCTGGAGTTTTTGGGAAAGAAGCAGGCCGACCCGGCGGCTTAATCGCGGAAAACAATCGTCCGGTTTCCCCGAACCAGAACACGTTCGGTGAGGTGATAGCGGAGCCCGCGTGCGAGTGCCAGGCGTTCGCAGTCGCGGCCGAGCCGCAGGAGGTCGGCTTCGGAGTGGAAGTGTTCCACGCGGGTCACTTCCTGTTCGATTATGGGACCTTCGTCCAGACAGGCGGTGGCGTAGTGGCAGGTGGCGCCAATGAGTTTCACTCCACGCTGGTGGGCGCGCTGATAGGGGTTGGCTCCGACAAACGAGGGGAGAAAACTGTGGTGGATGTTCATGATCTGATTGGGCCATTTGATGCACAAATCCTGAGGGACCACCTGCATGTAACGGGCCAGAACCACCAGATCGGCGCGGGATTCGGCCCAGATGGCGTCCATTTTTTTAAAAGCCGCCGCCTTGGTTTCGTCGCTGACTGGAATGTAATGAAAAGGGATTCCCTCGCGTTCGACGAAGGCGCGCAGGCTTTCGTGATTGGAAATCACACATGGGATATCGAAGGTCAATTCGCCCGAACGCCAGCGCCAGAGCAGGTCTGTTAGGCAATGTCCGAGCTTGCTGACCATCAGGATCACGCGTGGCCGGGAATCGATCGGGCGAATGGACCAATCGGCCCCCAATTCCAGGGCAAGTGGCGCAAAGGTGGCGCGAAGCCCCTCCAAATTTTGTTGTAGCGTACTGGTCTGGATTGCCAGACGTGCAAAAAACCAACCCTCTGCGGGATCCGTAAACTGATGGACTTCTTGAAGATTACCGCCATGTCCGGCTACGAAGTTTGCGATCTTCGCAAGTAAGCCGACACGATCCGGACAGGAGAGTTTGAGCAGGGTGGAGGGCATACAGGTTTAGCTTTGCACAAGGTACGTATCGTCCGGAACGTCAATTTCATCCGCTCCAAATCCACCGCCGCAAAACGCGAGTGATCGAAACTGGTGGATTTCCAATCTGACCTAGGTTGCATATCCTTAGATATGGCTGCGACTCAATCCACGATGCTTGACTTAGGAACCCGAGCCCCGGCCTTTGCCCTGGCGGATGTCACTACCGGGCAGACAGTGCACCTCGGAGAGTTCGATGGAAAACAGGCTCTGCTTGTCGTTTTTCTCTGTGCCCATTGTCCCTATGTCGTTCATGTGGCGCCGGAATTAGCGCGTTTGGGCCGGGATTACGCGCCTCAATCGCTGGCGATCGTGGCGATTTCTTCCAATGACATCGCTGAATATCCGCAGGATGCTCCCGCCCCAACGGCGAAGTTCGCCGCCGATCAGGGGTTTTCATTTCCTGTTTTATTTGATGATTCACAAGCGGTGGCGCGGGCCTATTCGGCCGCCTGCACCCCGGACTTCTTCCTCTTCGATGTGCAGCGCAAACTGGTCTATCGCGGCCAGCTCGATAGCTCGCGGCCCAGTCGCGGCCCGGACCGGCCCGGCGCCGGGTTTCTCAATGGCGAAGACCTCCGGGCCGCCATTGATGCTACGCTCGCAGGGTTGCCCGTTTCCGAAAACCAGCGGCCTAGCATCGGCTGCAACATCAAGTGGAAGGCTGGAAACGAGCCGAAGTATTTCTCCCACTAACCCCCCGCTGCCATGGCTCAGGATATTGTCTATTTTGATCTCGAAACTCAGCGTTCCGCCAATGATGCCGGTGGCTGGGACCGCAAGCGGGACATGGGGATGTCGCTGGCGGTCACTTATTCGACGGCCGCCGGCGAGTACCGGGTATACCCCGAAAAAGAAGTGCACGAGCTTGTTGATCAGCTGGTTCGGGCCGATTTGGTGGTAGGGTTTAACGTGCTCAATTTTGATTATGAAGTCCTCGCGGGCTATACCGTGCTGGATCTCTCCCACGCGGCCCGGACGCTGGATCTGATGGTGGAGGTGCAAAAGAAACTGGGGCATCGCTTGAGTCTGGATTCGATTGCCTCGGCCACTCTGGGAGTCGGAAAAACCGGCGACGGACTCGATGCGATCCGCTGGTGGAGAGAGGGGCGAATGCTGGA
The DNA here is from genome assembly GCA_945883955.1 of Akkermansia muciniphila. Lineage (GTDB taxonomy): Bacteria > Verrucomicrobiota > Verrucomicrobiia > Chthoniobacterales > Chthoniobacteraceae > Chth-196. The sequence goes on along the minus strand of CAMCYN010000004.1, from coordinate 4,318 downwards.
TATTGCCGAGTACTGCTGTTTTGACGTCAAATGTACCAAGTTAGTGCACGAACACGGGGTGATTCACAAAAAGCTCCAGTACGTGGACAAGTTCCAAAACCGCCAGAGTGTGGAGGTGGATTGGCCATAATGTGCTTTGGCTTTCGGTTCTCAGTGTACGGGTGTTCCCGGGGGGATTCCGGAGGATTGCAGCAAGATTACATACTATTCGGACCTAACATGTGTGCTAATCAGGGTGTATGATTCAGGCAATAGACGGCCTGAGCGATCAGATAGATCAACCTATCCTGCGATCTCTTATTTCGCATGATTTGTCTGTGTCTGCATCGCTCACAGTAGAAGAGGCTTACGAAAGCTTGCGTCACCATTCCGAGAAGATCGTGGCTGTTACGGTTGGCGCCCGCCTCATCGGTGCCATTTCCAGAGCACACATCATCCAGTTACTGAGCGGCCGGTTTGGATTTGCGCTCTATTCCAGAGCCAGCCTGCTTACTCATCTCTCTCCGGATTGCCTGTGTGTGGTCGAGGGTACACCTATTCTGGATGTGCTTCAGATGACGCTGTCGCGGAGTGGAGATGCGTTTTTGCAGGATGTGGCGCTGGCTGACACGGCAGGTAATTACCTCGGAGTAATCACATTTGAGACCCTGGTCCGGTTGCAGGCGGGCATTGTCCGCCGACAGATCAACGAAGCCAAACAGGGACGTGAACTGTTGAGCCTTCAAAATGTCGAGCTCCAGGCTGCCAAAGACGCGGCCGAGAATGCCAACCGGATCAAGGGCGACTTTTTGGCGAATATGAGCCATGAGGTTCGAACCCCGATGCACGGAATTATTGGGCTCACGCAGCTGGCCTTGGAGGGAGAGCTGCCTGCGGCAGAACGGGAGCTGATTCTCAAGGCGAGCGAGTCTGCCGCTTCCCTGCTGGGTATCCTCAACGACATTCTGGATTTAACCAAAATTGAGGCAGGTAAACTTCGGATTGAAAAGCTGCCGTTTGATCTCGATCGGTCCCTGGAGCTGGTGAAGAGCCTTTTTGGTCAACTTGCTGCGGAGAAGGATATTCAGTTTGATATTGTTCGGTCGCCGGAAGTGCCGAGGGGATTGCTCGGAGACGCGCTACGTATGCGCCAGATCCTTAACAACCTGTTGAGCAACGCCCTCAAGTTTACCAAAAAGGGGATGGTGACCCTCACCGTCCGCGTGGAAAGTACCTCGAGCGATGGTCTCTCGACCGAATTGCAGTTTGAGGTCAAGGACACCGGCATTGGCATTTCTCCCGACCAGCAAAAGCGGATCTTTCATCCCTTTGAGCAGGCTGACACCTCCACCACACGTCGCTTTGGTGGCACGGGACTCGGTTTGGCCATCAGCCGACATTTGGTCGATATGATGGGTGGTCGCATTCAACTTGAGTCGAGTGCCGGAGAAGGGTCGTTGTTTCGGGTGAGTCTGCCTTTTGGGATTTCTACCCAAATGATTGCCGGTCCGAGCACTTCCGAGCGGGCGCCTCGAGTGAACCTGAACGGAGTGCGGGTGTTGTTGGTCGAGGACAATCGCATTAACGTGCTTTTGGCTACGAAGCTGTTGGAGCGTGAAGGGGTGCGGCTGACGGTTGCGGAAAACGGTCAGGTGGCCCTCGATTCGCTCGATGCCCGGCCCGATGATTTCGATCTGGTGCTGATGGATATTCAAATGCCGGTTCTCGACGGGCATGAGGCGACGCGGATTTTGCGGAAAAACTCACGCTTTAGCACTTTGCCCGTGATCGCCATGACTGCCGACGCCATGTCTGATGACCGTCAGGCTTGTCTGGACGCGGGCATGCAAGATTACCTGCCCAAACCCGTGAATGCCGATTTACTCTTCGCAACCATTGACCGGTGGCGTGACAAGCGGCGGTTATCTCCGGAGACAAATATGCCATTGGAATCCGAATTTTCTAACAATGAATCGCTTAGCCCGGCTTCTGCTGTCGCCAAGCTCGCACTCAGCGTGGAGTTTCCTGAGGCACCTGCCGCCTTGGAGCGCTTAAACGAGGATGCCGATCTGTACTGGACGGTGGTGAACGAGTTTGTGGCTAGCCAGCCGACGATTGTGGGGGCGTTGCGAGGAGCGCTGCTCGAGGCGGGGGATATTCGGGAGGCGCGTCGTGCCGCACACACCTTAAAAGGGCTCGCATCTACAATGGGGGCAACCGTGTTGTATCAGCGCTGTCAGTGTCTGGACTCCAGTTTACAGGCGTTGCAACTTCCTGCGGACGCGGCCTTTTTACTCGGTGAAGTCGAGGTCGCTCTCGCCGCCGTCCTCCGCCGGATAGAGATGGTTTTAGGTTGTATCCGCGGAATCCGATAGACGCCCTAAGAGCCCTCGCCCGGCCAAATTTTTCTCCCAAAAACTCAAGGACAGCCCATGAAAACACTCATCGTAGAAGATAATTTCGTAAACCGTCTGATCTTGCAGAAATTTCTCAACACTTACGGGGCTACCCATATCGCCGTGAACGGCAAGGAGGCCATTGAGGCTGTGTTGCTCGCTCTGAATGCCGACGAACCATACGACCTCATTTGTATGGATGTCCTGATGCCCGAGATGGATGGGATGACCGCGCTGCGGCACATTCGCGAGCTCGAAGTGGAGAAAGGAATGGATCCCAAAGCGGGCTGCAAAATCATCATGACCACCTCGGTGGATGATACCAAAAATATCGCCGCTGCCATTGAAGACGGGTGCGACAGTTACATGATCAAACCGCTCTCCATGCCCAAGTTGCTCTGGGAGTTGCGCTCCTTTGGTTTGGTGGCCTAACGGCTATTTCAACGCTCGCGGCGAAATGGGGCCGAAAAATGTTCCCGGCGTCGACCGCCTACGGAGCGGTCCGCCCCCGGGGGGTGAGTGAACCCAAGGGGCTTATGCCGCCAAATTCCTTTAGGGAACCAATTGGACGGCAGTTAATTTTGAGCCGTCTTTGACGTAAAATTTTCCGTTTCCGAAGGCAGGAGACGCCCAGGTTTTTCCTGCAAAATGGGCTCGTCCCAATTCCTCGTATTTGGAGTCGGTGGCCCTCACGAGGCGAAGTTCTCCCGTGGAGTCGAGAACGAGCAGGCAGTCGTTCACTCCGGTCACACTGGCATAATCTCCCAGGCCGCTTTCCTTCCATTTCTCCGTTCCGGTGGCGGCATCGAGGCAGACGAGGTCGCATTTTGAGCCCGGCCCGATGGTGAAGATGTTTTTCCCAATCTGCATCGGACTTCCGATCACCGTTTTGATAGCCGAATTCTCCCACGCACGTTCGGTCTTCCAGACGCCGCCGGACTGCGAAATCCGGAACCGGATTGTGCCAATACTAGTGGAGGCGACGGTGACCGTGTCGCCATCAATCACCGGAGTGGCCACGTGGCGCTTGGCGCCCGTTTTGAGTGGCTCACGCCACAGCACCTTTCCTGTAGCCGCATCAACTCCCATGAGTGCATCCGCCGTAAAATGGATCGCCTGGCGCACTCCGGCCAAGGTGCCGACCATCACACTGGAGTAGGCCGTGTTATCGCTACCGGCGGCCCAGAGTTGCTTGCCCGTTTTTTTATCAAAGGCCACCAGCGTGCCTTTGGTCGGGCTGCCTACGGGCACAAAAATGCGGTCCTTGTCGATGATGGCCGAGCCGTTGTTGCCGTGACGGCGTGAGGCGGTTTCTTTCGAGCCAGGATCCGGGCTCTTGTTTCCAAACCACACGGCTTCGAATTGTTTTTCAAAGCTGATCCCCCAGATGAGCTTTCCGTTCATAAGCGAGAGACACTTAAACTCTCCGTTACAGGACTGGACGTACACGCGGTCGCCGTCAATGAGCGGAGTGCAACGGGGGCCTTCGCCGTAGGCGTTTTGAAATTCCACCATCGGTCCCACTTCCATCCGCCAGAGTTCCTTGCCGGTGGCGGCATCGAGGGCGTGTGCGGTTTCCTGGCCGTTGATCCCGTCCATGAACACCAGCACACCCTGGGACAAAACCGGAGAGGCCTGGCCCGGACCGACCTCGATCTGCCAGACTGGTTTCGGGTCGCTGGGCATTTTTTCCAAACGCAGAGCGGGATCTTTGACGCCGCCGGAGCGGTCCGGGCCGCGCCACTGAGGCCAGTCGGTTGCAAGCAGCGGTTGGGAGAGCAGGGCAAAGGCGAGGAGCAGGCTGGGGGAAGCGTTCACAACTCGCTTCTGTAGCCTGAGGATGGCTGTGGGCAAGCCGCGGTTCACACGCGGGATCCATTCTTGCGAAAAAAGGCGGCTTCGCACTCACTTGCCGCATGTCCCTCCGAACCTCGCTTCCAATT
>CAMCYN010000003.1 GCA_945883955.1 Akkermansia muciniphila | reverse complement strand
TTGGCTCGAAGCACCTGCTCCTTCAAGTCACCAGCATACCAAGATTTGTTAAGCGGTGGGCGCAACGGTCAGGCCCGAGAGCAAATTAATCAAAGGGGGCGGCTCAACGACGTTAATTGCGAGTCGGCGACTATCTCCGACAAAACGATTTCTGAGATTTGTAATCCACCGGTCATCCAACATGACTCCACGGGCAAGCATCTTTAAGTCGACGCCGTGAGGCATCGGAAGAGCTTCGGCCGTCACATCCCGCTGACGCAATCCCTCAATAGTTTTGCGCACCATCGGGCGATTGAATGCAAACAAAGTCACGGCGAACACCAATCCCTCTACGTCAATTACGAGACGCACCCGATCCACCATATGCTCGTTCAGCTTACGCAGGCTGGAGGACGGGACTTGCTTCGGCACCACTGGAGTCATCGTTTCATGACCCTCCGCTTGGAGGGCCGATTTAATAGCTCCTTGGATAAGGTTTACAATTTCGCCAAGTGTATCAGTTGCATCTTTAGCACAATCAGCAGGAACACCCGTGAGGCGCTCGAAGAGCTCCATGGCAGTATTTCGATCTGCTTCAACTAAGACATCCACCCAAACCGAACAGTTCGGAGCGACAATACAACACCAAGAAGCATAACTCGGCTCCGATTCGGAGAATACATGCTGTTCGACTCCCCGTGCCTTATCAAATCCCATGCCAACTACCGCTTCGAGGATAAACCCAGAAGCTTTGGTCAAAGCTGTCAGCTTCTGGAATTTACTCGTTAGGGTAGAAGCCGACGCGCGAACATTGGGTTCCGTTGGCGCTGACGCCCCCTCCTGAAGTTGGTGTGAATGAGCCGCAGAAGTTGCAAGTTTGAGCATCAGCCGACAAGCGGATTGAACTCGCGCACGAATAATCCCTGGATCAACCGGCAAAACCACAACATCAACGGCACCAACACGAAAGGCCTCCTCTATCAAAAGCGGATCGCATTTGGTCGTAACCAACAAAGCGAAAACAGCCTGTTCCGGGTGTCGACTGACAAACCGTTTAGCGAGCTCGACCCCAGAGATTCCGGGAAGCTCCATGTCCATGAGCGCAATCACCGGTTCTTCAGACGCGTTGAGATACGTGAGCGCATCAGTCCCATCGACGACAATCTCTAGCTCCCAATCTAGGGGCGCTAAAGCCTGCCTGAGCAGCTCACGTATTAATGCGTTGTCGTCGGCTACAAGAACCTTCATCCGATAATAGCTCTAACGCAGACCCTTTGAGTTTGTCACCCGAAACATAGGCCAGCCGAGTGAAAAGGTGAGCACTTTCGGTATGGCACCAGACCTGCTGAGCTTCAAGTGGCGACAAGAATCCCCTCCCCATGACCGATCCGCTCAACGAGTTCTTTGTCGAGAGTTTGGAAAACTTGGATCAGTACGATGCAGACCTGCTGATCTTAGAGAAAACGCCTAATTCCCCCAGGACCATCGCGTCTGTTTTCCGCACCCTCCACACAATCAAGGGTACTTGCGGATTTCTGGCCCTGCACAAACTAGAGGCGATTGCGCACGCCGGAGAAAACCTCTTGGTGCTCATTCGAGACGGCACGCTTCCCTTCACGCAGGGAATCGCAACAGCCCTCCTTGCGACAGGCGATGCGATTCGCGCAATCATTTCCGAGCTAGAAGCTAATAAAAGAGAGGGCGATTTTGACCACAGCGAGCTAATAGGCACGCTAGTCAGACTTCAGAATCCCGAATCGGCCCCATCGGCCCCATCGGCCCCATCGGCCCCATCGGCCCCATCGGCCCCATCGGCCCCATCGGCCCCATCGGCCCCGGTTCATGAGGCAGAGCTGCCCGTAACATCAAAAGCTCTCGATAATACGGTCAGAATTAACGTCGAGGTTCTAGATACCCTCATGAACCTAGTGGGCGAACTCGTCCTGACACGAAACCAACTCGTTCAGCTCGCATCCACAGTTCAGTCTGGTCCACTTCCCGCCGCGGCCCACCGCCTCAGCCACATCACAACTGAATTACAGGACCGGATGATGAAAACCCGGGTGCAGCCCATCGACACCCTGTGGAGCAAATTACCGCGTACCATTCGAGATTTGGCTCACTTGTGTAAAAAGCAGGTTCGATTGCAAACCGAAGGAGCTGACACTGAGATGGATCGCACAATCGTCGATGCCATCAAGGACCCGATGACGCATCTGTTAAGGAACAGTGTCGACCACGGTATTGAATCTCCCGAGGTTCGGAAGGCGGCAGGCAAAAATCCAGAGGGAACCATTCTACTGCGAGCGTTTCATGCGGCAGGGCTCGTTACTATCGAAATTATCGATGATGGCGGCGGCATCAATGTAGATCGAGTAAAGGGGAGGGCCATTGAGCGTAAACTCATCACCCAGGAGACAGCGGATAAGATGCACCACAAGGACTTGGTGAATCTGATCTTTTTACCGGGGTTTTCCACCGCCGAAGCTGTCAGCATGGTCTCTGGCCGAGGCGTCGGAATGGACGTTGTTAAAACGCAGATCGAAAAAATCGGCGGAATTGTGGACGTGAATAGCGAAGTGGGCAAAGGAACTACCTGCCGAATAAAGATCCCCCTTACTTTGGCGATTATTCCCGTAGTGATTGTGGGCTGTTGCGGAGAGCGCTTCGCAATACCACAAACTAACCTGCTTGAAGTTATTCGTCTCGATCAGAATCTAATTATCGAGTCTGTTCATGAAACACCAGTAGTGCGCCTCCGAGGCAGCCTTCTACCTGTGGTGGTCCTTCAAAAGGTCCTCAAACTTCAAGGGGAACGGTCCACCGTCCGCCATCTAGCGGTTCTTCATGTAGGAGCTCGACACTTTGGGCTTGTAGTGGACTCGATCCACGAGGCTGAAGAGATCGTTGTTAAACCTATCGGACGGGCTCTCATGAGCCTTTCCTGCTTTGCCGGATCCACGATCTTGGGTGACGGACACGTAGCCTTAATATTGGATATCTTTGGAATCGGGAGTCTTTCAAACCTCTTTGACGTTGATCACATGCCGGGACTGGCTCATGCGGAGGTAGAACGGATGGAGGACTCCCCAGAAAGTAAGACACTTACTGAACTCCTTGTGTTCCGGGTGGGAGGAACGAGAGCCGCTCTCCCCCTGGAGATGGTCCATCGTTTGGAAGAATTCCCAGCTAAAGATGTGGAGTGTTGTGCGGGAAAGGAGGTGATTCAGTATGCAGGGGGAATCTTGCCTCTGATCTCAGTTGCACGTGCCTTAGGATTGCCCGAAACCGCAGCAGACGCGAACATCATCCAGACGATCATTTACCGTCATCAGGAGAACTCTATTGGCCTGATCATCGAGGGGGTAGAGGTTATCGTAAAAGAAGCTGTCGAGCTGCAAACTGCGGGCCGACGCTCGGGAGTTCTCGGTTCAGCGATCGTGGGAAGAAGAGTCACTGAATTTGTTGATGTCAGCGAGATTGTTCGAATATACGCCCCAGAATTTATGCAATGCTCCCGATGAACTATTCCCGGCAAATCTGCACGTTCATTTTGAATGGCCGACTTTTTGGCCTCGACGTGGATTGCGTCCTAGAAGTGATTCGAAGCCTTCCAATAACGATCGTCCCCTTGGCTCCCGATGCAGTCTGCGGGCTCATTAACCTGCGCGGCCAAATTGTCACGGCGATCGACCTTCGGCGGCGGTTGGAACTCCCAGTCTCGGGCGACGGGACAAGCCTGCCAAAGATGAATATTATCATCAAAACAGCCGAGGGGCCCCTTTGCTTCCCAATTGATGATGTTGGAGATGTAATGGAAGTTTCGATTCAATCACTGGAACCGGTGCCGGAAACAATGACAGGGGTTGCACGTAAGATGATAGATAGCGTTTGCAAACTTCCCACGCAGTTACTTTTGGTGCTTAAAAGTGAGTTCACCATATTGGCAGGCGCTTAACCGCCCGATTAATTAGTTAATAAACCATTTTCAAACGACTCCCCTAACGCGCAGGCAGCAAATCCCGCATTAGGTAAGCAAATTATTCGCCTTTGGCACCGAGTGCTCCGATCCGCTAAATCTCATGCTCAACAAACTTTCTATCCGCACTCGCCTCTTTCTGGGTTTTGGGATCCAGATGGCGCTGCTGATTGGCACCCTTTTTTACAATCGGAATGTAACAACTCATCAGGTCGCCAAGCTTAACAACCTCACGACCGAGAGTCTGGCTACGGCAAATCAATGGGGAGGAGTTGTCCAAGCCATTCAGGGACTCATTAGCCAGGAAGGCGGGATTACGTTAAAAGCGCAAAGCAAAAACAGCGACATCCGGGATATCAGGCAACAGATAGACGAAACGCGAAAGACTCTGCTTAAAGAAATCAGGAAAGCTAGTCTGTCCCTCGCCGGAGATTCGAAAGAGAAGCTTTCGTCCATCACGGATGTTTCGAGTGCCAAACGAGCCAAGACACTCGAAGCGCTTGCAGAGGTCGAGAAAGCCATCGATTCCCTTCATACTTCTTTGGATAGCTCCCTTGCCCAATTTGCTTCTGGCGATAGGGAAGGCGGACTGGAAGCGCTCACCGATCGTTGCGGCCCGGCGGAACAAGAAGTGGTCAATGAGCTCAGCGGTCTCGAGAAAGGCTTTCTGCGAATCCAGAACGAGACAATCGAAAACCGGAAGAAACTTCAGGAACAAGAGATGGGCCAGATCGTGTGGGTTCTGACTGGAATTGGGATTATCGCCTTAATTATTGGTATCTGGAGCGCTATCACAATCACGAGTAGTGTCGTGAGGCCTCTTCAGCAGGCAATGCACGCCCTCGAAGATACAGCACGGGGTGATTTGACAGTAAAACTTCCGGTGGAATCCAAGGATGAATTAGGCCGATTAGCCTCCGCCCTGAATACGTCCACTGCCAGCCTACGTTCCACTCTCGTGGAAGTAGCCGATGGAGCCAACACCCTTGCTGGTTCCGCAAGGGAGCTCTCTGTAGTAAGCCAGCAACTGGGCAGCAATGCGGAAGAAACCTCCACTCAATCAAAGTCTGTGGCCGCAATCAGCTCGGATGTGAGCGAAAACGTGGAGAGTGTCGCGGTAGCCGCCGAGGAAATGTCGGTCAGCATTCGTGAAATCGCTCGAAATTTGGCGCAATCTGTCAAAATCACGGGCAGCGCCGTGAGTGCTGCGGAATCAGCGACTGAGTCCATTTCGAAGCTGGGAACCAGCAGTGCTGAAATTGGCAAGGTCATTAAAATGATCCATTCCATCGCAAAACAAACCAACCTCTTGGCACTGAATGCGACAATCGAAGCGGCCCGCGCCGGAGAGGCAGGTAGGGGATTTGCAGTGGTAGCAACCGAGGTGGAAGAGCTCGCCAAGAATACATCTTTAGCGACAGAAGACATTTCGAAGAGAATTGATACCATTCAAAGCGATACCCGCCAATCCGTGACAGCTATCGCGGAAATCCACGGAATTATTTTAAAGATTAGTGCATTTCAGCAAAGTATCGCTTCCGCTATCGACGAACAGACACTAACGACCAACGAAATTACCCGTTCCATCCAGGAAGCGGCACGGGGAGCTCGTGAAATCGACCGCAATGCCGCAAGTGTAGCAGATACTGCGGCAAGCACTTCCCAAGGAGCCAATCAAACAAAGCTATCCGCGAATGATCTCGCCGAGTTAAGCGCAGATCTAAGCATGCTTATCGGGCAGTTTCGATTGGACGCGAACAGCGCGCCGAAACCGACATCCTGTCCAATCGCGAAGCTTGATTGATTTAGTTTTCTTTCCGACTGCTTTCTAGGTACTCAAACTAACTCACTCAGCTTTACCAAAAACAACCTTATGCGTGCTCTGATAGTAGATGACTCCCGCACTATGCGCATGATCGTCGGCAATATTTTGCAGGAGATCGGCTTTGAAACTGGCAACGCGGGCAATGGCTTGGAAGCACTTACGTGGATAGAACAAAATGGCTTTCCGGAACTCGCCTGCGTGGATTGGAACATGCCTGAAATGAATGGCTTGGAGTTCGTACGCGAAGTCCGCCAGCGTTCTGGCAACGAGGCCATGAAGATCATGATGATCACCACGGAGTCAGAAGCAGACAACGTCATGGCTGCCCTCGAATCCGGCGCCAACGAATATCTCATGAAACCTTTCAGTAAGGACTCAGTCGCCGACAAGCTCACCCTTCTCGGGGTCAGGCCTTAGTTTTCCGGCATCTGCCCATGCGCCGAACCCGGGTACTGGTTGTTGACGATTCTTCGTTCATCCGCCTAGCGATCTCCGAATCTCTCTCCCATGACCCCGACGTGGAAGTGGTTGGAACGGCAGCTAACGGGAGAATCGCTTTGGCGCGTATCTTGGAGCTGAAGCCAGATGTCGTAACTTTAGACGTAGACATGCCCGAAATGGACGGGCTGACCACACTTCGCGAATTGCGCCATATTCACCCCCATCTTCCGGTGATCATGTGTAGTTCGCTAACCGAAAAAGGCGCCTCGGCCACGCTGGACGCACTGGCTATGGGAGCGACCTGTTACGTTACTAAACCCACCAAGAGTAGCGGAATGCAAGAGAGCCTCTTGCGCCTTCGCAACGAGCTCCTTCCAAAAATAAAAGCTCTCGGCCCCCATTCTGTTGCCGAGAGACGAGCGTATACAATATCGTCGCACAGGATGGCGGAAAAAGCCCATCTGAGTCGTGAAGCAATTCTCGCAGCTCAGCTAATCAACATCACTAACGGCAGGGCTAGTTTGCTACAAGATTCAGTCTGGGGAGGCAGCCGAAGCCGGTCAACCAATAGGATTCAATCCAGGGCGACTGCGAAGCTCACCCCAAAGGCCCACCTGCCAAATCAGCACGGTCGAATCGATATTGTTGTGATCGGCGTATCGACCGGCGGGCCCAGTGCACTGGCCACCCTTTTACCGGCATTACCGGCCAGTTTCCCGATCCCGATCGCTATCGTTCAACACATGCCCGCGCTTTTCACCAAGCTCGTAGCAGAGCGGCTTGACAACCAAAGCTCTCTGCGGGTTCACGAAGCCAAGGACGGTGATATCCTCGCGCCTGGCGGAATCTGGCTGGCCCCCGGCGATCAACACATGACTCTGGAGCGCAGCGCCAGTCACTGTAAAGTCATTCTCAATCAGAACCCTCCAGAGCATTTCTGCCGCCCCTCCGTCGACGTTCTATTCCGGTCGACGGTAAAGGCATTTGGTGCTCACGTACTCGGCGTTGTCCTGACTGGCATGGGTAACGATGGAACCGCTGGATGTAAACAAATCCGCGAAAATGGCGGACAGGTGATCGTCCAAGACGCAGAATCGAGCGTGGTCTGGGGCATGCCCGGGTCGGTCGCCGAACTCGATTTGGCGGATGCAATCTTGCCCATTGGAAATATCGCAAGAGAGATAGTGCAACGTGTGTCCATACACCGTAACGCCTAACCAGAACTATCCCGATGTTCCCCACGGATACTCCCTCCAGCAATACTTCTCCGGAGGACTTTCGTTATATCGTAGAATTGGTCTTAAAGGAGGCCGCCATTGTCCTCGAAGGCGAGAAGGACTATTTGGTCGACAGTCGCCTGACACCGCTAGCCAAGAGCGAAGGAATAGGCACCATCGCTGACCTTGTCAGACTCTTACGCAGAGATTCCTACCCATCCCTAGTAAAGAAAGTCATCAATGCGATGACCACCAACGCCACGTCCTTTTTTAGAGACGCGCATCCGTTCCGGGCCCTCCAATCGGATATCTTTCCGGAATTGATTGCAGCCCGTTCAGACATCCGGGCTCTCAATATCTGGAGCGCCGCGTGCTCCACAGGCCAGGAGCCTTACAGCATCATGATGATGTTCAAGGATCACTTCCCGCAGCTCGCAGGATGGACCAATTACATTCTAGCTACCGACATCAGTAACGATGTGCTCGATAAAGCCAAGGCGGGCGTCTTCCGCGCCATCGAAGTAAACCGGGGACTACCAGCCACTCAGCTCATCAAACACTTTAATCAAGTCGCCGGAGAATGGGTCATTCGAGAAGACATCCGCCGGTCCATCGACTTCCGTGAAATGAATTTGGCCGCTCACTGGCCCCCCATCCCCCAGATGGACATCATTCTGTTACGGAACGTGATGATCTACTTTGCGAACGACACCAAGAAACTGATCCTGGAAAGAACCCTCCGGCAGCTCCGCCCCGACGGTTACCTCATACTCGGCGCGTCGGAAACAACCTTTGGACTCGAGGACGCTTTCGAACAGGTTACAATTGGGAACACGCTCGTATTTAGAAAGAGGCGCTAACAGGGAGGCCCGGTAGCCTCCCCATCCCATCAGGGCTACTTAGCGCACCACACACTGCTCGAGCTGGGAGCGAATTCGCCCCTCGTCGATTTGTTTTCCGATAAATACCAACTGGCTGTTGCGAGGCTCCTGCTTTTCCCACAGCCGATCCCAAAGCAGGGTGAAGCGGTTGTTTACGCCGTGGAAAATTGCACGTCGGGGGTTGCCCTCCACCCAAAGAAAACCTTTGGAGCGATAAATCTTTTCCCGCTCCGAAAGCTCCTGAACAAATAACTCGAGGGCCTCGACGTTAAAGGGCCGATCAAACTCCAGGGAGATGGAGTTGATCTCGTGGTGGTGACGCTGGCTGAGTTCGTCAAGAAACTGAGGATCGACCGCCAGCTTTTGGTCCACGTCAAACGCGTGCATATCCAGCAACTCCTTCAAGTTGACCTGTGACTGGTTTGTCCGGAACAAGGTGGCATGCGGATTCAGCCCTCGCACCTTGGCCTCTGTGGCAACCAAGGCGGCATCTTCCACTAAATCAGTCTTGTTGAGCAGGATGAAATCCGCCATCGCGATTTGCTCCCTGGCAGTTTCCGTTTCGGTCAACTGCTTGGCTATCTGCTCGGCATCCACCACCGTAATGATGGAATCCATCCGGACGAGCTGCTGCAACTGCGGGATATTTAGAAACGTCTGTGCTATGGGGCCCGGATCCGCAATACCGGTGGTCTCAATGAGCAAGTAATCAAACCCTCCTTTTTTCAGAAGGTTTTGCACGCCCCGAACCAGGTCCTTTCGGACCGTGCAACAAAGACAGCCGTTGCTCATCTCTACGATCTCTTCCTGCTGGCGCTCGACGAGTTGGCCATCCACTCCGATCTTACCAACCTCGTTGATGATCACAGCAAACTTGTAACCATGTTGCTGCTTGAGGATGAAGTTGAGCAGGGTTGTTTTACCGGCTCCGAGGAAACCGGTCAGAATGCTAACGGGAACAGGCTTGGGCTGGGACATAAGAATCAGGCTCTACCCTTGTACGGGACCGCTCCGCTCGGCAAGGAGCGGATGTTACTTTGTGAGCCGGTTCACGGTGTAGGCCACCATCGCGTGTCCCAAAGGACTCTTGCCCGAGGTCGCCCCGCTCATAGTCACGCGGTAAACTCGCTTGGCACTCATCTCATTATACGTCAGACGCACACTCTTCCTGTCCGCACTCCACTGCACTTGGGTGGGGTGCACTACCTTCTTTTCCAACTCCTCGCCACCGTATTTGGACCCGTACTCATACCAGTAGGTTTCCGTGGAAAACGCCTCGGGGCTCTCGGCCGTTCCGGCATCCACAGGCTGGGTAAACCGTATTTCAAACCCGTCCTTTTTAAGATGCATCCCGAGTACCTCGAAGACATTTCCGCCATGGAAAACAATCCGCTGCAGCCCTTCCATCGCCCCAGCCCACTCACGCATGGTCTGGCCCACGTATAACTCTTTGCCGCTGGGCGAAAACACCATCCGGTTCGTGCCGTTGCGAAGTCCATTTCCGGAGAAAAAGTCCGCGCACGCCCCCTGCCAGACACCATCTACCTTCTCAAGCATCACGCGAATGATTCGCGGGGCCGCCTCATCTCCAACCAGCATCTGACCTTCGAACGGTCCAAACTTACCGCCCGTTAAATCCACAACAGGCTCTGCGGGAGAACGCGAAAATCCATAGGGAAACAACACCGCGGCAGGAGCCCGCATGGCATCGAGTTCCGAAAAAGGCTGCTTGAGCGGATCGCGTTTCGGGTCGTTTTTGACGTACTCCGGATCCCAAACTAACGACGAGGGGTGTCCGTAAAAATGGTCCTTCTGAACGTGATAGAGCGGATTGGTAGCGCGGAAATCCCCCTGGTTGTCCGTTACCCACAAATCTCCATTCGGATCCAGCATGATCCCGTTGGGGGAACGAAATCCTTTGGCCCACGGCTCCGCCTTGCCATTGGCATCAATGCGCAGGACCCAACCCCGGTAAGTTACCGACGCAAAATTGCGCCCCCGACGGCTCACTTCAGAATAGTCACCCCGAGTATGAGCAAACGTGAATCCGGCGTGCGAAGCCGTATTCAGAGCCAGGAAATATCCTCCTTTGCCATCCGGCACAGGTCCGGCCGTTACCTCGTGATAGGCGCCGCTCAAATTTAAAGGTGTCAGGGCCTCGTAGACGTCCGCCGCTCCATCCCCGTCAGTATCCTTCAGGCGCGTCAGCTCGGGCATTTGGCTTACAAGAATTTCCTGATCGGAAATCACCAACAGCCCGTTTGGATTATGAAGCGACTGATCGGAAAAGACCGACCACTGAAACTTGGCCGGATCCGTATCGGGCTGAGCCATCAGCACCCCGGAACGCCGCGTCAGAACGACCAGTTTTCCCGAAGGAGTAAAACCGAGTCCTCCGATTTCAGGGGCGAGTCCCTTGGGCACTGAAATCTCCTCAACCGAATACGGCGCATCCGCCGCCGCGGCCAAGGAAAGGGACGCAGAAACAAAAGAGATAAAGAGAACAGAAGCTTTCATGGGGGAAAAACGAAGAATGGACATGTCCGGCGCAGGGCTAGTGACTTTTCTTTTTGCCAGTGGAAGGCACAAACTCGGGCATCGAAGGCTCGGGCCGATCGGCGAAAGAGACCGTCAGCCGAGCGGATTTTTCTTTGGCAACCGTCACAGCTCCCGCGTCCTGCGCGGAAACCTTCCACTCCAGCGGAGTGGAATCTCCTTCGGATTGAACTTGCAGCTCAAACCCTCCGGCGGCTTTGGCTATCACCCGTTCCCGGATCGTACGCTTGCCCAGACGATACCAAAACTCCGGCACCCCATGCACCATCCGGTATCCACCAAACTGCGGAGCCTCCGACGGTGAGCCGGTTATCGGAGCACTTCCCGAGGCCCGGTAAACGAGGCCCCCGATAATCCAGGGGATGTAATTAGCGGCCCGACCAGAACCAGGTTCCTTTCCCCAGTACGGATTCATATCTAAAAAACCGCCGCGCCAAACATACATCAGGCGGCATTCCGTCGTATCCCAAACATATGAAAACTCCGCGCCATGATTGACGGCGATTGCACCAGCAATGCCGGGCTGGGTTTTGATAATCACGGGGTGCTCCACCATTTGTTGGGTGGCTGGATCCAGCTTCTTTTCAAAGATATCCAGCGCCGTCGTCGGATCATATTTTACTGCGGGCTTAGCTTTTCCGTGATGGGCAAAGACAGCGGGATCCAAATCAGGATCAGGCACAAACGAACGCATCACCAATGGCTTTTCCATTGTCCCAAGCGGCTTGTGCGTCACCCCGGAAAGCTTGAGGGCATCAGGAACATTCACGACTTTCTCGTTATCGCGAACGGCTAATCCCGCTTTGGCACCCTTTGCCAACACTCTCATGACGCCACGCATCGTGTACCAGTGACCTGGAAAAGTGCATACGAAAGGATATTCCCCCGCCTCGCTGGGGGCGGTAAACTCAAGCACCTGACTTTGTTTTGGCTGCAGTAGTTTTGTGGCAGCCACAATCCCGGGTACGTCCGGCACAAATCCCTTGTCCATTCCTTCCAGGCCGAGGGCATTCACTGCTGCAATGACAGCAGGCTCAGCCGCTGCCTTCAGGATTAGCAAGTTATGCGGCATGACGCAGTCGTTGGAGAAAGCCAACTGGACGGAAGTTCCCGCAGTAACATCAAAACGCACCGTATCAAACTTCACGAGATTCGGGATCACCTTAATCTCCACCTTGGTGATGGAAGCGCTTTTCGTTGCGGGAGATTGAGCCAGCGCCGACATCGGTACAGCGAAGAGCGGAAGGGAGGCGGCTAGCCAAAGAGGCTTCAGGGAAAGATTCATGGGAGGAGGGAAACTGGGGGGGACTACGTGAAGGCGCGGAGTGGAATAGGTGGCAACTATACGACGAGAGCAATCCGCAGACCGCATCTATCTTGTCGGGAACTTTCCAATCCGGTGTTTGCAGCATACAAACCCCTTCATGAGTTCCACGGACCGTCAGTATTTTAAAGAACTCCGCCTTCAACAGTTTCGGGGACTGCTAGCTGTGATTCAGTCCGGCAGCTTTTCACTCGCAGCCAAAGATTTACTGCTTACAAAAGCTTCCGTTTGGCAGCAGGTACGGGCGTTAGAAGAAGAATTTGGCTGCGTGTTACTTGAGTCGGTTGGCCGCAAAATAAAGCCCACGCCTAACGGGCTTCGGCTGGCACAACTTGCTTCGCCCCTGGTCGAAGGCTTCGACTCGATCAAAGAAGCTTTTTCCGCCGACCTTGCCAAAATCCCGGCGTCTCTTTCCGTAGCCACTACGCCCTCCTGCCTGGCTTACGAGTTACGGCACGCCGTGGAATGCACCCGGGCTCAGTTTCCAAATGCGCACCTCACTTTTCATGACCGCAACTCTCCGGCGGCCATCGACCTGCTCGAGACAGGAGAGGCGGATATAGCCGTGGCCGCGCGATTTGAGGAATGGCCCAGTAAACCAACGCTCGAGTTTTTTCGCGTAAGCGAACACCCCTTTGCCATTGCCGCCCCGGCTGGTCACCCCCTTCTTGCCGGGCTGGCTCCGAAAATAAGCGACATTGCCCAATACCCCCTGCTCCTGCCAGGGCCCACCGCAAACTGTCGCCCCCATCTGGAACGCCTCCTCCGCGCCGCCGGAGTTTGGGAGCGGCTAAAAATTGTTCTCGAATGTAGCTTCCCCGGCAGCCTCCTGGAATATGTAGATGCGGGTCTTGGCATTACTGTGACCCCGGTCCCGCCCGCCCTCCTGTCCAACCAGAAAAACCAGCTCGCTCCCATCCCCGGCCGACAAACCGTTTTGCGAGATTTCAGTAGTGTCTTGGGGCACGAACCGGTGTTTTTGATCCGCCGCCGAGGCTGGATAGAAACGCCCATCGCCGCCGTGTTTCGAAAATCCATCACGCCAGGCACAAGATTGCCCTGAGCAGACACGGCAAGCGTTCCTAAAAACCGAAAAACCGGGTTTGCCGATTCTCTCAAAATCGGCATTCGCAACGCCGCCAACTTGCGGCAAGCTGTTAACGCTATGAAATTCATCGCAAGCGTTTACGAGCGGCTTCGCCGCAGCCCAAAACGGGTGGTTTTTCCTGAGGGAAGCGAGCCAAGAGTCTTAAGGGCAGCCTCCCGGTTTGCCAAACTCGGGCTGGGAACGCCTGTATTGCTGGGCAACAAAGCCACCATTGAAAGAGGCGCTCGGGACGAATCGATCTCTCTCGACCATATGGGCATCATCGATCCGACGCATGCGGAGGATCTCCCCGCCTTTTGTGATCGGCTCGAAAAATTAAAACGTTACCGGGACCTCGGTCCGGACATGGCCCACTCCATCATGTCGAATCCGAATTTTTTCGGGGCGATGATGGTCCAGTATGGTCAGGCTGACGCCATCGTCACGGGAGCCGATGAAGAGGCTTCCAGCACGCTGCGCCCCCTGCTCCAACTCATTAGCCCGTTGCCGCACATCAAGAGCGTCTCCTCGTGTATGGCGCTGGATCTTTCTAACAAACGTTACGGCGAACGCGGCGTGATGTTTTTTGCCGACTGCGCTGTCATACCCGATCCTACCGTGGATCAGCTTGCGGACATTGCGGTGGAAACGGGCATCATGTGCCGTACCTTAACCGGATTAAAGCCGCGTATCGCAATGCTTTCCTTCACCACACACAGCAGTGGGCGCCTGCCGGGGCCGGCAAAAGTAGCAGCCGCCACAGCATTGGCCCGCCAGCGGGCCGCCCAAAGGGGAATCGAAATTGAAATAGACGGAGAATTGCAGGCGGACACGGCCCTTCTTCCTGAGTTGGGGGCAAAAAAGGCTCCACAAAGCCTGGTAGCCGGACGCGCTAACGTGCTCATTTTCCCGGACTTGGCAAGTAGCAACATCGCAGTAAAACTCGTCCAGTATCTCGCAGGAGCCGAAACTTATGGTCAGCTCCTGCTCGGGCTTGCCAGACCCTGCGCCGACCTTCCGCGCGGTGCCACCGAAGCGGATATCCTAGGCGTAGCCGCCATTGTTGGAGTCCAGGCAATCGAAAGCCGCAAACACGTTTCCTGAACTTCGCGCATGAATACCGTCACCCCGCGTATTTTCGTCGCTGCCACCGAACAAAACGACGGCAAAACCACCACGTGTCTGGGCCTCTTTGCGGCTCTGCAAAAACGGCTCGGCCGGATCGGTTACATCAAACCTGTGGGCCAACGGTTTGTGAGTGTCGACGGAGTGAAAATCGACGAGGACTCGGTCCTTATCGAACAGACCTACAAGGTTCACACCCCTCTCGAAGCGATGAGTCCCATTGCTATCGAACCGGATTTCACCCGCAAATATATCGAGCAATCCAACCGGGATAACCTCGTGCGGCGGATTCAGAACTCCTTTGACCGCGCCGCCTGGGAAAAAGACTTTGTCATCATCGAAGGCAGCGGACACGCCGGAGTAGGATCCGTTTTTGACCTCTCCAACGCCACGGTCGCAAGGCACCTCAGCAGCAAAGTCATTTTGGTGACGCGTGGCGGAATTGGCAGACCGGTGGACGAAATTGCGCTCAACAAGGCCCTGTTTGAAAAAGAGGGGGTCGAAGTGCTCGGGGCCATCGTCAACAAAGTCATTCCCGCCAAGTTCGATGTCGTCCGCGAGTTTGCCGGACGCGGTCTCGCCCGCCTTGGAGTGGAACTCCTGGGCTGTATCCCCGAAGACCCCGTTCTGGCAAAACCAACTCTTGGGCAGATTTGTAAGACGATCAAAGGCAAATTCCTCCACGGAGGGGAACGCTCTCGGCGCCAGGTTAAAAACGTGGTGATCGGCGCCATGAGTACCGCTCGAGTCACCGACTTTTTCACGCCCGGGACCCTCATTATTTCCCCCGGCGATCGTGAAGACATCCTGTTGGCCGCTCTGGCCGCCACCAATCAATCTTCCCCCGATGGCCACGGACTTGCCGGGCTCATTCTCTCCGGAGACACCCTCCCGGATGCAGCTCTGCTTGAAATGGTCAAAGCCTCGCAACTCCCTGTGATCAGCTCCGCCCTGGATAGCTACACGGTGGCCAGCAACATCCACTCCATGACGGTCAAAACTCTCCCCGGAGACCGGGAGAAGATCGACAAGATCCAGGCCCTGATTGAATCGGAGGTCCAGATTGATCGCCTGCTTGAAAAAATAGGCGTCACCCGGGGGTAACGCCTATTTGTATTCGGCTTCTGGAACAGCCGCAGTTTTCTTTTGCGGCGTTCCAGACACCAGCCAACGGTTAAATCCGGGTTCCAGACGGAATCACCGCGTCTTTCGGAATGACAACAATTCCGTCGCGGACGAAGAAATTCTCGCCGTCCATGTGCTCGGGTTTTCCTTCTGGGGTAATTATTACGTTGTCCCCGATCCGGGCGTTTTTATCGATGATCGCAGTGTCGATGACGCAATTCCGGCCAATCCCCAACGACGGGAGTTCAGAAGCTCTTACCTGTTCGGAATCAAAATAATCCGCCCCCATCATGACGCAGTTTTTTACGGACGAGCCCGATTCAATGAAGCTGCGAATGCCGATCACGGCCCGTTCAACCGATGCGTTTGTAATCACGCAGCCATCGGAAATGATCGCGTGCTGGATGGTGGCAGCATTGATCTTACTGGCAGGCAGGAAGCGGGCATGGGTGAAAATCGGGGCCGCAGTATCAAAGAAGTTAAAGGGTGGCTCGCTGTTGGCCAGCGCGAGGTTGGCATCGAAGAAGGAGCGGATCGTTCCAATATCCTCCCAATACCCCTGGAAGATATAGGCGGACACTTTGGAAGTGTGAATCATGCCGGGGATGACGTGTTTGCCAAAGTCCTCCTGCTGATTCTCCAGCGCCTCCACAAGCGCCTTGCGGTTAAACACATAGATCCCCATGGAGGCCTGATAGAGATCAGAATCCTCGGGCTTGCCGAGTTCTTTGAGAAGATCCGCAGGAATTCGAAGCGTGTCCAACAAGGCGGGATCCTTGGGCTTTTCCACAAACTCACAAATCCGGCGCTGTGAATCGGTATGCATGATTCCGAAGCCTGTAGCTTCCTGGCGCGACACAGGAATGGTTGCGATGGTGAGATCCGAGCCCTGTTCAATGTGCTGACGGAGCACGTCGCGGAAATCCATCCGGTACAACTGATCTCCGGAGAGGATAATAAAGTATTCAAAGGAGGAATTCAGGAAGTCGCGCAGGTTCTGCCGGACGGCATCTGCTGTGCCCTGATACCAACGCTCGCCGCTAGGAGTCTGCTGGGCCGCCAAGATTTCCACGAAGGCCTGGGAAAAGTGGTCAAACTTGTAGGAGGCGTGGATGTGGCGGTGGAGCGAAACGCTATTGAACTGCGTGAGCACGTAGATTTTACGCAGACCGCTATTGAGGCAGTTACTGACCGGAATATCCACGAGCCGATACTTTCCCGCCAGAGGAACTGCGGGTTTTGCGCGTTCCTTGGTTAGTGGAAAAAGACGGGATCCGGCACCGCCTCCCATGATGATGGCGAGGGTTTTATCGGAAATGGAAGGCCAATTCTGGAGACTCATGGACTAAATAGTGGTTCTAGTTTCTCGGGGTGGAATGGACGAAAGACTAGCGAGCGAGCGGCCGCCTGCGAATCCCTTTTCCCCATTTCTCCTTTTGTGCAATTGCCCCTCCTCGCTACGGTAGAGACGGTTTTTTTTATTTATGTGTGGCATCGTAGGATACATCGGCAAGCAGCAAGCGGCCCCCATTCTTTTGGATGGCTTAAGACGCCTCGAATACAGGGGGTACGACAGTGCCGGCGTGGCCATTTTGAGCAACGGCTGCCTGCAGATCCGCAAACGCATCGGCCGGATAGCCAACCTGGCCGAAACCTTGCACGAACTCCCCGCCACTGGACATCAAGGCATTTCCCACACCCGCTGGGCCACTCACGGCAGTGTTACCGAACAAAATGCCCACCCGCACACCGACCGCTCGGGCAAGCTGGCCATCGTGCACAACGGAGTGATCGAAAACTACGCCTCCCTGCGCACGCAACTCCAGGAACTGTACGGCAATACCTTCCAGTCCCAGACCGACACGGAAGTACTCGCGCACCTTATCGGCAAACATTTCGATGAGCTCGAAGGAGAACCCACCAAAGAACGCCTGCAGGCCGCCATTCGTTCGGCCCTCAAACTGGTCGTCGGCACGTATGGGATCGCCGTTGTGCATCAGGATATCCCCGGGGTGATCATTGGCGCCCGGCGGGGAAGCCCTCTTGTGCTCGGCATAGGCAAGGGCGAGCACTTCCTCGCAAGCGATGTAAGCGCAATCGCAACCCACACAAGGGAGGCTGTTTACCTGAAGGACTTCGATATCGTCACACTCTCTGCGGACGCCTTTGAAATCAGCACTCTCCCCGGAGGAGAAAGCGGCTACGAAATCAGTGAAGTCGAATTCGACGGCCGAGCCGCCGAGAAAGGCGACTATCCCCACTTCATGCTCAAGGAAATCTTTGAGCAACCCGATACGATTCAGGACGCCTTAAGAGGCCGACTGTCCCAGGAAGAAGCCACCGCCAAACTCGGCGGACTCAACATGACCAATGCGGAACTCCGTTCCGTGGAACGCGTAGTTTTGACTGGCTGCGGCACCGCTTCCCACGCCGCGATGGTGGGGGAATATCTCATCGAACAGCTCGCACATTTGCCTACCGAAGTGGAGTTTGCGTCCGAGTTCCGCTACCGCAATCTGCCCCTGCCCAAAGACGCCCTCATTTTTGCGCTCAGCCAGAGCGGCGAAACGGCAGACACGCTTGCCGCGCTTAGAGAAAGTCAGCGCAAAGGCCACAGAACCCTCGGCATTTGCAACAATGTAGCCTCCACCATTGCGCGCGAAAGCGACGGCGGAGTCTATATGCATGCCGGCCCCGAAATCGGCGTGGCCGCCACCAAGAGCTTCACCAGCCAGTGTACGGTACTCACGCTGATCGCGCTTTTAATGGGCCGAATACGCCATCTTTCCACCACCGAAGGTCTTCAGATTTTGCACGAACTGGAAGCCATCCCCGGTAAGGTCCGCCAGATTCTAGAGCTCAACGAACAAATCCGTCTCATTGCGCAGAAGTACGCAGGCGCGCAGTCCATGATGTTTTTGGGACGCCAGTTTAATTATCCGGTCGCGCTGGAAGGAGCACTTAAGATGAAGGAGGTCTCCTATATCCACGCCAGCGGGCATCCCAGTGCAGAACTCAAGCACGGGATCATCGCCCTGATCACCCCGGAGGTGCCCAGCGTTTTTATTGCCCCGGAAGACACCGTGTTTGAAAAGAACGTAAGTAACATCGAAGAAGTAAAAGCCCGGAAAGGCCCGGTCATTGGCATCGGCACTATTGGTTGCAAGCGGCTCGAAGAACTCTGTGATGACACCATCCTCATCCCGGCCTGTCCGGATTACCTCTCGCCTCTGCTGACGACTATTCCGCTACAACTCTTGGCCTACCACACGGCAGTGACATTGGGATGCGACGTGGATAAACCACGAAATTTGGCAAAGAGCGTCACTGTCGAATAACCTTGGCCCCATACGTTTATTCCCTGAAGCCTCACGTTCAGAGAGACCGGTCGGCCAATTTGGATGGCGAGTATCGATCGGCATCGGAGCCGGAAAAGGCAGGTGCGAGCCAAGGGCTGGTTAAAGCATGGTCTCGGTATTTTTCGGAAGGGTGAACTGTTCTACCACCCTTCGTAATCCAGCCGAGATACGTACCAACTGTTCGGCGGCTTGGGCCGTTTGCTCAGCTTCCGTATTCGTTTCCATTGCGGCAGAAGCCACGGCTCCAATACGTGAGGAGATTTCGCGGCTAGACTGAGAGGCGGTACTGACACTGCGCGAAATTTCACCAGTTGCAGCGGTCTGCTGCTGAACGGCCCCGGCAATACTGCTTTGAAGGGTATCAATCTGTTGAATAATCCCGCCGATTTCGCGGATGGCCACCACGGCACTTTGAGTATCGGCCTGAATGGCCGCGATACAGCTGCCGATCTCTTCGGTAGCCTTGGCTGTTTGCTGGGCAAGTTGCTTCACTTCGCTTGCCACAACCGTAAAACCTTTCCCCGCCTCGCCCGCCCGCGCCGCTTCAATCGTGGCGTTTAAGGCCAGCAGATTTGTTTGCGCCGCGATATTTGTAATCACCTGGATAACAGTACTGATCTGCGCGCTACTCTCCCCGAGCTTAGTCACCGTGGCATTCGTATTCTCTGCAGCAATCGATGCCCGATTGGCCACATGAGATGCCTGCCCCGCATTCCGGGCAATCTCGTTCATACTCACACTCATCTCTTCGATGGAAACGGCCACCGACTCGAGATCCTGGCTCACGCCGTCCGCCGCTGCGGCCACCACACTGGCCTGATTGCTGGTATCGTTGGCATTCGCGATCAGTTCGCGGCTGATTTGATGCAAATGTGCGGAAGCAACCTTAAGCGAGGCAGAATCCCCTCCCAATGACCGCACGTCTTTACGCAAGTCGTTCACCATCAAATTGAGAGCCGTCCCAATTCGCCCAACCTCGTCCTCCGTATTCACTTTGATCTGCCGAGTCAGATCATGGTTGGCCACCCGATCCACCAGTTCCGCAGCGCGAGTCAGGGGATTGGTAAGTCGGCGCGCAATATTCACAGCAACGGCAATTCCCAAAATGATACACCCTAGGGAGAGTGTGACACTAAAGCGGATGATCTCGGTCATTTTTCCGCTGAGACCGGCGTAACCCGTGTTGAATCGATTCTCGGCAAAGCGCCGCAAAAAACCCACCTCTGACCGTACTGCGACCGCTTTGGCGGAAAATCTGGCGTAGGTTTCCGAGACCGCCAGATAATCTGTGGCCAGCTCGAAGGTTCTTTCAAACTGTGACGTCAAGTCCGCCACAAGCTTGGATTGCTCGGAGGATAATGCGGACTTCTGAAAAACCACCACCGCATCGTCAAACTTGTCATGCCCCTCCAAGGTTAACTCCCCGATAGATTTGCCATACAGCGCAGTCAAGATTGCGTGGCTCAGGTTTTCAAAGGCGGTGCTATCAAGTTTTTCTAACGCAAAGGCCGAGCGATATAACTTCCCAAGTTCCTGCCTCGAAGCGTCGATATTTTTTTCAAAAGAGACACGCCGCTCGTTAATTTCCTGCGCCTGTAAGGAATCTTCAATCAGTTCGTCCGCCTGCTTGGTGAGCTGCTCCAAGAACGCCCCGACAGTAAGCTGGCGCGCACCTCCCAGACCATTCTGGAGTTTGCCCTCTTTTGCCAGAGTCTGCGGCGGCACGAAAATGGTCAGGTTGTGAATACGCGCAAACCTCTTTCCCTGAATGATTACCAGCCCATCTTTAAGCTTCCGTGTCGCTTCACCCGCATTTTTTCTGGCGACGCTTTGCCGCTCGTCGTCATTGGCCAAGAAAAGCTCTGAAATTGCATATTCCAGAGCGCGTGTCTGATCACTGACATCCACCGCAACCCGTACCATAGGGATGGCCACCTCCCCCATCCCCACCAGAGTGGCTGCAACCTGCCGGATCTGAAAAATGACAATGGAAACAACCAGCGCAAACCCAGCTACGAAAATTCCAACTGCAGATAAAATACGTTTCAGCATACGAGGCAGCTCATTTGAATACGGACCGTTATGGATCTCCACTCGGCTAATCGTTTAAGCGGCACAACCCAAAATAGACTATGCCTCTCTATTATTAAAGTAATGCAACACACTCTTCTCGGCAGCTGTTTGATAGCCAAGGCAATCTTGGCCCTCGACAGGAAGCCTAGAGCGGAGTAGCGCCGCCCGGGGCCGCGCTCCCATGCTCAGGATATCTTCACTAGCAGAGCTCGGAGCCTTCCTTCGTCTTCATACACTACACATAGACACCCAACCGCCATGTTCCGGGGTTGCCTGACCCCTGCAAGAGGCGTACATTCCATCAGTTGCCGCAACCGCCCACCCGTCATGGAAAATACACACACTTGCGAATTTGCATCGGCCCCCATTAATGCCGGCCTCCAGCCTGCTGATAAAGTGCTTCTCCTTCGCGAGATGATACGAATTAGGCGATTTGAACAGGCAGCCCTTAAAAGCTACCAGGGAGGCAAGATGGGTGGATTTCTTCACCTCTATATCGGTCAGGAAAGCGTTGCCGTAGGCACCTGCTCACTAATGGGCCACGATGACCACGTCATCACCGCCTACCGCGATCACGGACACGCTCTGGCCGTGGGAATGAACATGAATGAATGTATGGCCGAACTTTTTGGGAAAGCCACCGGCTGCTCCAAAGGAAAGGGCGGTTCCATGCACTTTTTTGCACCGGACAAAAACTACTGGGGTGGACACGGCATCGTCGGGGGACAAACCCCTCTTGGCCTCGGGCTCGCATATGGCGTGAAATACAAGGGCCTTAAGGGGTCGGCGATGTGCTTTATGGGCGATGGCGCGGTGAATCAGGGCTGTTTCTATGAAAGCCTCAACATGGCCTCCCTGTGGAACTTACCGGTCATCTACATCATCGAAAACAATGGTTACTCGATGGGCACAAGCCTCGCCCGCTCCAGCGTCTACCCGTCCTGCCTGGCAGAACGCGCCGCGGGATTCGGCATCGAATGGGACACTCTCAACGGCGAGGATGTCTATGAAGTCCGGGCCAAGGTTCAGGTAGCCATGGAAAGGGCTCACAACGAGTCTCGTCCCACGGTTTTGGAAATCTCTACCTACCGCTATTACGGACACTCCGTGGCTGACGCCAAACACAAGATCTACCGCAGCGAGGACGAGATTGAGCGTTACAAGCAACTGCATGATCCCATCCAACTCTTCAAAAGCCGCCTGATCGAGGAGCAGGTTCTTACCGAAGAGCAGTACGACGTCATTGATAATGCGGCCAGACAGGAAGCCGACGATAGCGTGCGCTTTGCCGAGGAAAGCCCTATCCCGAGTGAGGAGTCCATTACCGAGGATGTCTATTTTGAAGTTGATCGCCAGACACTGGCAGGACGCACCGGACGGCATTTCTTCAACGACTAATCCTCCGAACGGATCTTTTTACACTCCTACCGCTCGTTCAGACGGCGGAGTTATCATAAAAACTACACTCTTTTTTTCCATGCCAGAGATCACTTACCGGGAAGCACTCCGCCACGCGATGGCCGAGGAAATTGAACGCGATCAGAACGTTGTACTTTTAGGTGAAGAAGTCGCCGAATACGACGGCGCCTACAAAGTCACCGAAGGCCTTTGGAAACGTTTCGGGGACAAGAGGGTCGCCGATACCCCTATTAGTGAAGCCGCTTTTATTGGGATGGGCATCGGAGCGTCCATGCTCGGGCTACGCCCTGTCATGGAACTGATGTTCTGGAGTTTCTCCACGGTTGCGTGGGATCAAATCGTCAATAATGCCGGGATGGTCCGTTATATGAGCGGCGGGTTAATCAACTGTCCGATCGTCATCCGTGGCCCTGCAAACGGCGGAACCAACGTCGGAGCCACTCATTCCCACACGCCTGAAAACTGGATTGCCAATGTGCCCGGTCTCAAGGTCGTTTGTCCCGCCACTGCCTATGACGCCAAAGGCCTCTTGAAATCAGCCATCCGGGATAACGATCCGGTGATGTTCATGGAAAACACCCTGCTTTACGGTGAAAAATGGGAGGTTCCAGACGAGGAATATCTGATCCCGCTGGGAGTGGCTGACGTAAAACGCGAAGGGACTGATGTTTCCCTGATCGCCCACGGACGCGCCGCGCTGACCGCGCTTAAAGCCGCAGAATTACTTGCCGCCGAGCACGATATTAGCGCCGAAGTTCTCGACCTACGCTCTATTCGGCCTCTAGATGAAGACGCCATTTTAAAAACGGTCAGAAAGACCCATCGCGTTGTCCTGATCGAGGAGAATAAACCCTTCTGCGGCGTAGACGCCCAGATCGCAGCGATGATTCAGGAAAAGTGCTTCGATGACTTGGACGCACCAGTCCTTCGCCTGAGCGCGATTGACGCCCCGGCCATTTACAGTCCTGAGCTCGAAAAACGGCAACTTCCGCGGCCGATAGACATCGTCGCGAAAGTGTTGAGCATCTGCCGTTAGTTCGGCGATCCAATACCGCCCAACGGGGCAGGCTTCCCTAAACTCTAGGGAGTGTCACCCGTTGGCGCTGGTTTTGATATTTCCCTCGGCGTGTGCGGTAGGAGGTTCCGCAAATCTCGCCTTGGAAGAACAGCATCTGTACAACGCCCTCGTTGGCGTAAATCCGGCAGTCTGCCGCACTTGAATTGGAGAATTCCAGCGTCAGATGACCCTTCCATCCTGCCTCGGCGGGAGTCACGTTCGCGATGATTCCACAGCGCGCATAAGTACTTTTGCCAACGCAAATCGCGGTCACATTTGCAGGGAGATGCAATTCCTCGACAGCGACTCCCAAACCGTAGCTCCTAGCGGGAAGGATATAATACGAGCCAGAGGCATCCTTCTGAAGGGTAGTCACTTCCAAATTTTTAGGATTAAACGCCTTAGGATCCACGACGGTTCCGGGGATATGCCGAAAGATAAGAAATTCGCGAGGGGACAACCTCAGGTCATAGCCATAGCTGGAAGGGCCAAATGACATCACCGGAGTCCCATCTGGAAGATGGCGCACCAAATTAGGTTCAAAGGGGCTGATCATGCCGCCTTCTGCAAATTGTTTGATCTGAAGATCGTTAAGTATCACGGGATAATATTTCGCTAAATAATTACTCGAATAGCAGCAAACTTACCGCCATCCCACTGCATTGACCGAAGGATTCCGACAAAAGCACGCAGACTAGCTTCCAAAAACACGCTTTAGATACGCTATACTCTCGTCTGCAATTCGCTCCGGACCTTCCTCAAAATGGAAGACCTCGACCGAAACCACCCCGTCGTACTTCGCCTCACGCAGGGCTTGGACAATCGGAACAAAATCTACGTCCCCAAAGCCTGGTCCCCGCAGATTCCGATCGTTGGCGTGGAAATATTCAAACGCCCCGGTGCTCTCCTTGATGATTTGCGGGATCGGCTTCTGCTCAGAGCACATCGCCTTCACATCCAAAATGACTGACATAGCCGGACTCTGAAATTCCCGGGCAAACCGGATCCCCTCCTCGGCTGTATTTACGAAGTCCGTTTCGGCCGGTGATAGCGGTTCAAAACAGATGACAACTCCACGGTCCTCGGCACATTTGACCGAATCGCCAAACGTTTCACGAGCGAGTTCCCATGCCTGCTGATACGAGACTCCATCGAGAAGGTTCCTTTGTTTGGGAGAACCAACAATGATCCGGTTCCCGCCCAAGTCCGCGCAACAATTGACCAAATCCACAAAGTACGAAGAGGTCTTTTGACGGACTACCGCGTCAGTGTGAGTCAGATACATCCCTTCGGCTTGTACCAGCACCCAATGCAAACCCGCAATCCCGATCCCGGCACCCGCAGCAGCCTCCCGAATCCTCACCCGCTCGGAGGCAGACAGATGGCTGACCGATTTCGCAATTGTAAAAGGCGCGATCTCCACAAGATCGTAGCCAGCGGAGGCTGCGCGAGCGAAGGCTTGCTCTAGGGACCAGCCCTGGAAGATCTCATTACAAATTCCGAATTTCATTGAGGGAGTATTACAGCCCCTCAACCGCAGCGCAGAAAGAGTTATCTACGGAGACTCACGCCGTCCCTACCCAAAGCGCTAACGATATCTTGCAAAAAGCAGCAGTGCTGCCGTTTACAGGTTCGAGAGCGCATCTCGTCCCCTTTGTTTGGTCGAAGGGTCATCTTTTTCGCGACTCGGCAAAGCCAGCCCTTTGTTTAACTCCTCTCGAGCCAAATCCTTCTTTTTCAAAGCGGCATAAGTCCGGCCAAGTTCAATGTGATGGGATACTCTCTGGGGAGCCAGAGCCACGGCTTTTAGAAAATGAGCTTCGGCCTGTTCCATGGAAGCCGCCGGTAATCCCCCGTAGATAAGCTTCACCAACGCCTTCAAAATCGGGTTGAGATTGGCGAGTTCGTAATTCCACGCTCCGAGTACGTGGTGGGAGTAGTCACAAGAAGGATCAATCGCAAGAGCTTTTTCCGCATGCTCTTTCACCAATTTTGAATACGCAATTTTGGTTTTGCTATCCAGGTAAGGGGCGAGCCGCCCATACGTAATGGCCATCGACAGCTGCGCCTTGGCATTCTTGGGATCAATCGCAACAGCCCGTTTTGCGTAGCTCATTCCCAACTCGGCCAGCCGACGTTGCTCCTCCCTGGAGGTCGTATCCACCATCGATTCGTCATACGACTTGGCTAGCCGCTGAAGAATTTCCACGTTGTCCGGCTCGAGTTTCTCTGCCTCCAGATAAACAGCCAAAGCGGCTGCCGTCTTGAGTTGCCCATCAAGGGTATCGCCCTTTTTGATCAAGTCTCCCACTCCATTCCCCGCCGCCAGCGTGAACGCAGTCGAAAACGAAAGGCACAGAATAAAGGGTATCGGGTTCATCAAACGCAGCGGTGTCAGGCTGTCGCAGGATTGGGATTAACGAACAGGTAATGAGAAACAATCCACTCCTCGCCATCCTTGAAGTTCCACAGCTCGGCACACGCCATAAAAAAGACCCGCCAGTAAACCCACCAACGCCTGGTCTGCGCCTCACCATAAGTTGCGGCAAACAGTGGCCATATTTCCTCCCGATTCGCGTCCATGTTGTCCAGCCAGGCTTCGGCGGTCTTCGCGTAATGGGTACCGCAAACGCCCCAGTGTTGTTCAATCCGGAGATCGTCCTGAAAATAGAGCAACAAGTCGTCACTGGGCATTTGGCCGCCCGCAAAAAAGTACCGCGTCATCCAGTCAGACGGGCCCCGGTCTTCGTAATGATACGCCACTTCACGATGCGTGAAGATATGCACGAAGAGTTTCCCGCCAGGGTTCAACCAGCCGGAAACCTTTTTCATGAGCACCTGATAATTCTTCATATGCTCAAACATCTCCACAGAAACCACCCGGTCGAATCCCCGGGCAATTTCAAACACGTTCATATCTGCGGTAATGATGGTCAGATTGGTTAATCCACGCCGCTTCGCTTCCGCATCAATGTGCTCCTTTTGCGTCCGGGAATTCGACACTCCCGTAATCTGCGCCTCGGGATAATGCTCGGCCATCCAGAGCGAAAGAGACCCCCAGCCGCATCCGAGCTCCAAAATACGTTGCCCACCCTTCAATTCCGCCCGAGCACACGTCAAAGCCAGCATCCGCTCCTCCGCCTGATCGAGGGAGTTCACGGTCGCGTCCCAATATCCAGAGCTATATTTTAGCCGCTTCCCCAAAGCCAGTTGGTAGAACCGGGTCGGGACTTCGTAGTGCTGCTCGTTAGCCGATTTGGTCTGGATCGCAATCGGGCTTTGTTTGAGACCGGCGATATGCTCCAGCAATGCCGCACGTCGCGTCTCCACATTGGATCGCCGCTTTTCCTGAAGGGTCTCGCGCAGTAAACGACGGATTCCAACGCGAATTAGTGCGTCCGGAACAGCATTGGTTTCAAGCAGTTGGTCTATCGAGATCATGAGAGGGAAGAGGATTCATGCGAGGTTCCGGAAGCTTTCTTAAACCACGGAACGAAAGCGCTCGTGGTCCGTTGATACTCGCGGTAGGCGTCGCCTTTGCTTTTGAGGGCATATTCTTCTGTGAGCGGGATACCGGTCACACGAAGCAGAAAGTAAAACATCAGAAGAGGGCAAACCAGACAGATCCACCCCCAGGATGACCCGAACGCCGCCACGGAAAATCCGCACCACACCATGGATTCAAAAAAATAGTTCGGGTGCCTGGAATAATTCCAAAGCCCAACCTGGCAAACTTGACCCCGGCCATCAGGATTCTTTTTAAACTGCTGCATCTGCCAATCCGCGGTTGCCTCCCCGACAAGTGCCAGCGCGGCCAGCGCTAAGCCGATGAGTTCAACAGGACGAAGTCCAGGCGATTCGTTAAAGGCAGCGAGAAAAAACGGGAGTGAAAAGATGAGGACCAGAACCGCCTGCATCTCAAAAAAGAGAAGGAACATCCACGGCCCCTTCCAGCGGTCTCGCAACGCCTGGTAGCGCGAGTCCTCCTCGGGATGATGGCGTACAACGCGAAGCAAAATGTAAGTGCCAAGCCGTAAACTCCAGATCACTCCCAGCACGGTGAAGGAGAACTTGCGCTCAAAACTCCCGGATCCGTTCCACGCGTAAAGCGGAGCCAGAATCGCTAATCCGTATGAAAAGGCGACATCCAGAAAACTGTAATTCTTCACACGCACGCACAAGGCCCAGATGATGGCGAACGAGACAATACACAGAAGGGTGCCGAAACCGAGGAGCGCAAACATAGAAGAATCAGGCCGAAACACGCGACGCAAGGACACGCAAAGGCCTGCGCAAGATGAGGTAAACCAGACCGATCAGGAGAGGCGCAGACAATAGCCACACAACAATCCCCTGAAGTCCAATCAGGCCAAAGCTTTTGAAAAACTCCGCTGGATCAGCCTTGAATTGCTCTGTCAGCAGCGAGATGGAAAGTGAGGTATGGTCCTTGCCAAAAAGCGACTCACCAGCCCGGTAAAACAACAATAATAGAGCAATCTGCAGGGGGTACACCAGACAGTTGACCAGTTGGATAATCGGCTGGTTGAGACGAAGAAACCAGGCTGCAAATCCACACAGCAAAGTAGTGGAGCCGAGGATCGGGAAAACACCAAAGGTCACTCCAAGCGCTATGGAGAGAGCTACTTTTTCTGGCGTAATACCCGTACGCATTTGCTTTACCACCGGATTGAGGAACCGCCTCCTCCAGACTGACTCCCGCTCAACTTGAGGGCTCCCATTGAGCATGCTCATTTTTTAGGACTCCGCAAAAGCAGTTCGTCCATCCGGGCATTGTGTGGAAGCTGGCAGAGTTTCCAGAGCATGTAACCGGCCATGGCAATATTCCCCAGAAGCAGGATCGCTATCAGCCACAGGAACCGAGCAAGGGCAGAGGTTTCCTTGTAGGCAACCCACACGTAAAAGGTAAGGAAGGCAAAATACGTATCAAACAACGTCGCAATAAACCACGGATGCGCATAGACGGACTTCGGGATCTCCCATAGCGCGACAAAGGTGCTGGCCCAGCTTGTCACTGCAAGCATCGCGACCATCACGAGGGCAAACGCGATTCGCAAAAACCAGATCATCGCGCCCCCCGAGTTGGGCAGGGCGGGTTCACCCCGCAAGCTTTGTCGCCGCCCCGCGCCTCAAACAGAGGTGGCTGGATATGAGATTTCGAATTCATGAGAGAACGAGGAGCCATTAGCTCACACTAATAAATCGTGTGTAAGTCGGAATTATTCGGGCGGGTATAAATCCCCTGAACCACAGTGATGTTCCGGGACGCAAAGGCGGCTTCGCAATACTGTAGATAATAATTCCACTTTCGGACGAAGCGCTCGTCAAACCCAAGCGCCGCTACCGCGTCCAACTGCTTATTAAAACGTTCCCACCAAACATGAAGCGTCTTTGCATAGGAAGCGCCAAGATCCTCGAGTTCGTGTAATGTAAGATTTCCCGTTCGGTTTAACGCCCGGTTTACCCGGCCAAGGCTTAGAAGTAGGGAGCCTGGAAAGATATGCTTTTGAATCCAGTCCACCCCCTTGCGCAACTCTGCATGCCGGGAATCGGGAACAGTGATAAACTGCAAACCAACTAGCCCGTTCGGCTTAAGGAGCTCGTTAATCTTGGAAAAATAGGTCTCTAAATACCGGTCTCCAAGCGCCTCCATCATCTCGATCGAAACTATTTTATCAAACCTTCCCGAAAGATGACGGTAGTCCAGCAACAGAATCTCAATCCGGCCAGCTAACCCCTCCTCCGCAAAACGTTGTTTAGCTAATTTAAACTGCTCCTCAGAAATTGTGACAGTCGTCACCCGGCAACCGTAGTTCCTGGCCGCGTGAACACTAAAGCCGCCCCATCCGCTCCCGATCTCTAAAACGTGATCCGTTGAGCGAATCCGCAACTTTTGGCAAAGCGCGTCGTATTTCGCAATCTGGGCACTCTCCAGAGACTGCCCAGGAAGAGTATACCGTCCGCTGGAATAGGTCATAGTGGGATCGAGCCAGAGGCGATAGAACTCGTTTCCGAGATCGTAATGTTCGGCAATGTTCCGCCGGCTCGTAGACAGACTATTGGGCCGCAACCAGTGCTGCAACTTGTTGTAACTCTTTAACAGGTTGAACATCAGCGCTCGAGCTTTAGCGCCCGACATCGACGGGGTGTGGTCTACATTTTCAATCGCCCAAGCGATCACACGCTCGATGTTTTCGGTATCCCAATCTCCGTCGACATAGGATTCCCCGAACCCAACGTCCCCAAAAAGGACACACTTTTGAAAAAACATCGGGTTTCGAACCCGGATCCGAGCGCTCACGCGTACACCCGGAATGCCAAACTCGCGAATCCGGCCATCCGGCAATTCCAGGCGCAAGTGCCCGTGAACCATTTTCTCAAGTACCCGCAACACCAGTGCCTGATAAAGGCCAGCCGGAGAATTTGCCCCCCGTTCCGTTGGCGTTGAGGCAACCGTAGCAGTTTCGTTCATGACGTTTCTTTGGCGATGGAGGCGTGGGGATTGAGCACGTTGCGCTGCAAATGCGGATTAGCGGCCTTGGAATGAAATGGCAACCCTTTGACCCAGAGCAGAAAGGCATGCCAATGTATCAAAAAAATGACCTTTAGCGTGATCAACGGATATTTGAGGGTCAGCCACGCAAGGCGGGCCGTCGTCAGAGGCACTCGTTGCCCAGTCAGCGCGCTTAACAACACCCGATCCTCCCCCTGGCAGTCGTCAATATGGATTTCCAGATGCTCGCCTGGGACCCGAAGCTTGAAATCAAACTCCAGATCGAGGGCAGAGAACGGCGATACGTAAAAATGCTTAGGCGTGATCAACCGAAAAACCCCATTCACCGGGGGGAGCGCTAAAAGATAGGGTTTCATTTCCCCGAAAGTGTTACCCACCTGCGTTACGGCGCAAACAGGAGACCCTTGTGCATCGAAACAAAAATAGAACGACACCGGATTAAAAATATATCCGAGCACTCGGGGCAAAGTCACAAGAATGGCCCGCCCTTGCTCCGGAAAACTCACTCCATTCTGTGCCAAATAAGCGATCAGATTCTCTTTAACACTCCCGCCTTCGATCACAGTCAGGTGATCCCGATCGCGAAAGTTATATAGGTTCCAGCGATTATGGCTGAATCCCGCGACTCTGGAGGTCACAGTATCAATTTCATCCAGGTCGATGCAGAAGAGGAAAATCCGGTAACTAAAGCGATTATCCTTCGGTGTCAGCCGGTGATGCATCACCTTGCACTCGTACAAGCAGGACTGCTGCCCCGCTTTGCCATCGATGCCGACTGAGCAGATGGCCCGCGCTACCATATCGTTTCTTGGGTAATGGCCCGAACACACTCTATGGCGCTCGTGAAACCATCTTCGTGGAAGCCATACTTGAACCAGGCCCCGCTGTAGTAAGTGGCCTGGTGTGGTGAGAGGTTGTTGAGCTCAGGCAACTCTTTCTGGGCAGCGATCGCGGCGCAATTAAACAGCGGATGGTCGTACTGAATCCGTCTTAGCACCGAGTCGGGATTTACCTCCGCCTCTGCATTGAGCGAGACAAAATAATTTTCGTTCTCGGACACTCCTTGCAGACGGTTCATCCAGTAGTGGATGGTTGGGGCAACTGGGCCATCAGGTTTGTTCCCTATCCGGTAATTCCAGGAAGCCCAACACCGTCGGGTACGCGGCATTACCGAGCAGTCCCGGTGCACCGTCGCGGAATTGGGTTGGTAGTGAAATTTTGACAAAAGCCTCCGCTCAAGCTCCGTAGGATCGGCGAGCAATTGCAGGGCCTGATCGCCATGACAGGCCAGAATGACTTTGTCGAATTCTGCTACTGTCCCGTCCGCGCAGGTAATCACGGCTTTGTTTCCGACACGAGAAACCTGCATCACCTTTCGCCCCAACTGGATCCGACCTTTAAAGGGCGCGATCATCTTATGCACATAAGAGCGCGATCCATCCACAACCGTGCGCCAAGGATGCTGGGTTTGAAGCCCGAGGAACCCGTGATTGTGCCAGAAGCGCAGCAGAGTCGTGGCCGGAAACTCGAGCATCAGTTCGGGCGGCGTCGACCAGACAGCACTGCTCATGGGAACGAGATAGCGCTCTAGCAAGTCGGTTCCGTATCCGCGATCCGCCACGTACTCGCGTAAATTCATCTCGGCATAACGAGAGTCCTCCAGTGCCGGAACCGCCTCGTTATTGAAACGGTTAATCGTGGCTAGCAGCTTCCAGAATCGGGGGTTCAAGAGGTTTCGCCGTTGCCCAAAAAGCAAATCCAGACTCGTTCCATTGTATTCCAGACCCGTAGGGAGGTGCTGCACACTAAACGACATGTCCGTCGGCTTGGTCGCCACATCGAGTTCCCGGAAGAGACGGGTTAGATTCGGATAGGTGACCTCATTATAAACCATGAACCCCGTGTCGAGCGACACGGGGCGACCGGCCTCATCGACGGTGATCGTATTGGTATGGCCGCCCGTGTAATCGTTCTGTTCATAGAGCGTCAGATCGAAGCGCTTCTGTAAGAAATGAGCGCAACCGAGACCTGAAATCCCAGTGCCTATAATCGCCAGCTTCTTCATAGGCAGAACTGGCCTCAGACCGCTTCTTTAGCCTTCAGAACGGCTTCGGCCTCGGAATATATACTGTCAGGCACCGCACGCAGGTTCCACACAAGTCCCATGGCAGCAAGCCCTTTAAGCAAGTAGTAGGTAATATCCACCTCCCACCAATAAAAGCCCTGTCGGGCCGAAGACATGTAACGGTGGTGATTGTTATGCCACCCCTCGCCTAGCGTAATCAGAGCCAAAATGAGGTTATTCCGGCTGTCATCCTGAGTTTCAAACCGCCGACCGCCAATGACATGAGCCATCGAATTGATGAACAACGTTCCATGAAGCAATATCACCGTGCTTACAAAGAAGCCCCAGACAAACAGCTGCCCTCCAGTGGTTTCAAGCCCTGGGGCGAAGCGAGCCAGCAGAGCCCCCGCCACGTAGAGGGCGGCTCCGAAGATTGCAGGCACCACCAAATCAAAACGATTAAGAAACACTAATTCCGGGAACTTCGCCAGATCCCGGATGGAGTCATAATTGGTGGGGAAATTTTTGCTACTGGTCATCCAGCCAATGTGGGACCAGATAAAGCCGCTGATTCGGGGCGAGTGCGCATCCTCGGGTTGATCAGAATGCTTGTGGTGGTGGCGGTGAACGGAAGCCCACCAGAGCGCGCCGCGCTGCACGGAAGTATTTCCTACTACGGCGAAGATAAACTGCATCCACCTGGAAGTATGGAAACTCCTATGGGAAAAGTACCTGTGATAAAATCCCGTAATGGCAAACATCCGCACAAAATAGAGTGCCGCCGCCACTACCACCGCCGTCCAGCTCCAGCCGGTCCAAACGACTCCCAGACATCCCAGATGTAGAAAAACAAAAGGCAAACACCGGCGCGGTTCAAAGCGTTCCGGGCGTTGGCGCACCACCTCGGCTCCCTCGGGAAAGTAGTCTGAATCGAACCATTGCCGGACCGTAATCAGGCATCTGGACACAAGGTTGACTGGGGTGGGTTTGCTTTCCGTCGACATATTTAACACTGGAGTTATGCGAGCAATATCTGAGTCGGGATGGGATAGGAATGGGCTTTTCTCAGATTTACCGAGACTCGCGCATCAGGACAAAGAGTACACCAATAAGACAACCGACCGGATTAGGTTAGCGATATTTATAGCTTTCGCCTCTGATTCGCTCGCTGGCGGGCCGGGCTACGAAAATAAATTTAGAAATCCTGAGCGTACTCACAGCCCCTGCGGGGCGCAGGTTCGAAAAGAAATAGCCTTGGTGCTCCCGCCATGAGACAAGACTAGATGCAATCAGCACCATTTTGTGACCTCGGCCTTTCGCCGGAATTATTGAAGGCCGTCGGACAGATGGGATTTGAGCAGGCCTCCCCTATTCAGGCTGCGACTATTCCAATCCTCCTCTCCGGCAAAGATGTCGCCGGCCTCTCGCGCACGGGCTCAGGAAAAACAGCCG
This sequence comes from Akkermansia muciniphila, assembly GCA_945883955.1. Lineage (GTDB taxonomy): Bacteria > Verrucomicrobiota > Verrucomicrobiia > Chthoniobacterales > Chthoniobacteraceae > Chth-196. The sequence continues at coordinate 13,560 of CAMCYN010000003.1, read as the reverse complement.
CTTTTGCCATTCCCGCAATTCAGGCCGTGGATCCTTCGCTTAAAGCTCCGCAAATTCTAATCCTCTGCCCCACGCGTGAACTCGCCGTTCAGATCGCCGGAGAAGTAGCTAAACTTGCGGCCTTTACGCGTGGAGTTCGGGAACTGGCCATTTACGGAGGTCAGGCCTACGGAGTTCAATATCGGGGCCTTCAAGATGGCGCGCAAATCATCGCGGGCACTCCGGGGCGCCTCATGGATCATTTGGATCGCGGTTCGCTCAAACTAGACAATATCCGCATGATCATCCTTGATGAGGCTGACCGGATGTTGGACATGGGATTCCGGGACGATATTGCCACCATCCTGCAACAGGCTCCGGAAGCGAGGCAAACCGCCTTTTTCTCGGCCACTATGCCGTCGCAGGTCGAGCAACTCATCAAGCGTTATACCCGGGAGCCCCAATGGGTCCGGATGGAAACCCGCGCCGAGTCCGCTCCCGACATCGATCAGTGCTATTACGAAGTCTCCCACGGTTCGCGGGTCGGCGCAGTCTGCCGGGTCCTAGAAGCGACCAATATCCGCTTCGGAATCATTTTTTGCTCCACCAAGAGCGCCGTCGACGGCGTCACCGAACACCTTGTGGCCGAAGGTTACCAAGCCGATCGGCTTCACGGAGACATGTCGCAGGCAATGCGCGAACGCGTCATGCGTCGCTTCCGGGACGGAAAACTCGAGTTTCTGGTAGCTACCGACGTCGCTGCACGTGGGATCGATGTCGATGACATTGAAGCTGTTATCAATTACGACATCCCACGTGATCCGGAAGACTACGTCCACCGAATTGGGCGCACTGGTCGCGCCGGCCGCAGCGGACGAGCGATCACATTTGTGACCAGCCGGGAAGTCTACGCTCTGGATCGCATCCAACGGATGACTCGGGTGAAAATCCGTCGGGAGCGCCTCCCCACGCCAGGTGAAGCAGCCCATCGTAAAACCGAGGAACTTGTCAAACTCGCGCTAACGTTGATCACTGCGAACGAATACGGTCATAGCAACAAGGACCTGGCCAAGGGCCTTCTCGCCCAGACCACGCCGGAAGCAGCCGTGGAAGCGCTCCTTTACCTTCTGGGCAACCGCAAGGCCGCCCTGTCCAAGGCGCGCAACAATTCCGCTCCCAGCCCGGAGGTAAAGCCCTCGTCTGAAACGGAGTCCGACGCGCCTAGCAAAGCCGCCCGACCACGGCCCGAATACATCCCGCGCAGCGAAGAACGTTCGAGTTATCCAAAAGATCGCCCGGCCTATACCCGGGATCGGCCCGAACGCCCTTCCTACCAGAAGGACCGTCCAGCCTATCGACCAGCCGCCGCATCCCGTCCTCCGAGACCCACGTCCGAACCGGCCCCGTGGGCACCGACAGGGGCAGCTCGCCTGCACCCAAAGACCGGAGCACCGAGACCTCCTCGCAAGGCGTCTCCCGGCCGGGAATAACCTCCTGTTGAAATGAATCGCCGACTCTTCCTCCTAACCTTTCCACTGTTGATAACCAGCCTTCACGCCGCTTCAGCTCCGGATCTGATGGGCATTCCGGTCACGGATATCCAAGGCAAAGAAACACATTTGGGCGCCTTCGCCAACAAGGTGCTGCTTGTGGTCAATGTCGCCAGCGAGTGCGGGTACACCAACCAATACGAAGGACTGGAAGCACTCTATCGAGCCTATAAAGATCGCGGACTCGTAGTTCTCGGCTTCCCCTGTAACGACTTTGGCGCTCAGGAACCCGGTGACGATAAACAAATCCAGGCGTTTTGCTCCTCCAAATACAAAGTGACCTTCCCAATGTTCGCCAAGGTGAAAATCCTTGGAAACCAGCCACACCCGCTCTTTGCAGGACTCACTGGCCCCGCCTCCCCATTCCCAGGACCGGTAAAATGGAACTTCAACAAGTTTTTGATCGGCCGGGATGGAGTGCCCACCGCACGGTTTCCGTCCGGCACGGAACCCGATGACGCAGAACTCAAAACTGCGATCGAAAAAGCACTCAATGCTCGTTAGACCTCGCAAGTCCCGTCTGCGCACTTTCAACGCGGGCTAACCGGATTCGGAAGGAACCAGCCGCAAAAACAACAGCCGCGTACCCCGAAAGGACTACGCGGCTGTTCTGTTAAATTAACTCAGGCCGAGGACTTAGGAACCCGCCAGCTTGTAATCACGAGCATTCGGCAGGGTATAGCTGCCGTCAGCGTTCGCCTTGACTGGGGCAGGGCCATTTGGATCGAGCTCGTCTGGCATCAGAGAGTCATTCAATGCAAGCGCGTTCGCCCACTTTAGTTCCTTGCCGGTGTATGCCGCATTCCGCGCAAGTACTGCACTGAAGGTACTGGTGGCACCGTAATGGGCGTCGTTATGCGGGATGTTTTTCCGGATAAAATCGTGCAACTCGTTGTGCTCGACTTGATAGGGATTGGCACCTTTGCCCTCAAACTTCCAGATGACGTTGCCTTTGTAATCGGTGATTTTGCCGATTTCACAAATCCCTTTGGTGCCACGGAAATCTTCACTTACACGACCCTGACCGGGGTACTGGCGGCACTGACTGGCCACCGAAGCGCCACTGGGGTAAATTAAGTTCACGGCAAAGTGGTCAAATATTTCACTGGGCTGATCCGCATTGCGGAAATGACGTCCGCCGACCCCGAAGGCGCTCACGGGAGTTTCCCCGAGGAACCAGTTGGCTACGTCAATATTGTGAACGTGCTGCTCACAAATATGGTCACCACAAAGGTAGTTGAAGTGGTACCAGTTATTTACCTGGGCCATTGTCTCGGTCATGCCTTCGGTCCGCTTGCGCCACCAGATTCCCGCACCATTCCAGTAGACGTTCGCCTGGATAATGTCGCCGATCATTCCGTCTTTTACGCGTTTGTAGGTCTCACGATAGCGCTCTTCGTAATGACGCTGCAGACCGACGACAACTTTGAGTCCCTTTTTGTCCGCTTCTTTTGCCGCTTCCAAAACGCGCCGTGCCCCAACGGCATCCACACACACAGGCTTTTCCATGAAGACGTGTTTTCCAGCCTGTACAGCGGCGTCAAAATGCTTCGGACGGAATCCGGGAGGCGTCGCCAAAATGACCAGATCGCAGTGTTCCAACACTTTCTTGTAAGCGTCGAGTCCGGAGAAACAGCGGTCTGGAGGAAGATCCACCTTGTCTCCGTGCTTCGCCTTCAGATTTTTGGCTGCAGTCTCCACCTTCGACTCAAAGGCGTCGGCAATAGCGACCAACTTCACGTTGGAATCCGGAACGCTGAGAGTTTGATCCGCCGCACCACTTCCACGCCCACCGCAGCCGATCAGGCCAACGCGAATGAGTGTGTTGTCCGCGCCGGCTTGTCCGCGCATGACATAGGGAAAGGCCATCATGCCGGCGCTAAACACACCGGCGGTTTTGATGAGGTCACGACGGGAAACCGTCGCAGGTAGATTTTCAGGCATATGAGGGGATTATTCTGTGAAAAACTGTCGGAACGCTTACGCCGCAGTTCGGTTAGGAAGAGCCAGAAAGCTGGCTGGAGTCGCTATCAGAAACAACCCAGCAGCGAAAAAAAAATTAGGGCCGCCTCCCATAAAGGAAGACGGCCCTGATATTCTTAAAAGAGACGCCTAGAGCGTCAGCGCTTACGCCTGCGGATCCTGTGCAGGCTTGCCGCCAGCCAATTCATCACGCTCTTTCATTGCGGCCTTGCGCGAAAGTTTCACGCGACCCTTGTCGTCGATCCCGATGCACTTCACCCAGATCACGTCGCCGACCTTTACGACATCTTCGGTGCGGTTCACGCGGAAGTCAGCGAGTTCGGAGATGTGACAGAGACCGTCTTTTCCGGGCAACACTTCGACAAAGGCGCCGAAATCTTTTACCGAAACCACGCGGCCCTGGTACATCTGGCCGGATTCGATTTCCGCCGTCATGCCGGTGATAATCTGACGAGCACGATCCATACCTTCTGGGTTGTTGGAGTAGATGCTCACCTTGCCGTCGTCACCGATATTAATTTCGCAACCGGTTTCGGCTACGATGCTCTTGATGTTCTTACCTCCTGGCCCGATGAGCTGACCGATCTTGTCGACCGGAATCTGGATAGTCTCGATACGTGGAGCGTACTTGGAGAGATCACTACGATGAGCGGCAAGGATGGTGCCCATGTACCCAAGAATCTGGGTCCGGAGAACCTTCGCCTGCAGAACACCTTCCGTGACGATCTTACTGGAAACACCCGGAAGTTTGAGATCGAGCTGGAAACCTGTGATGCCCGTGTGGGTTCCACAGATTTTGAAATCCATATCCCCGAAGTGATCTTCGCTTCCAAGGATGTCAGAAAGCAAAGAGTAACGGCTCAGTGTTTCTCCTTCAAACTCGGTCACAAGACCTACAGAAATTCCAGCCACAGGGCTAGTTAGAGGCACCCCCGCATCCAGCAGCGCCAGCACTCCACCGCAGACACTCGCCATTGAGGTAGAACCATTCGATTCCATAATCTCGGACGATACACGGATGGCATAAGGGAAATCAGCCTCGGCGGGAATAACCGGGGCAATCGATCGTTCAGCCAGCGCGCCATGACCGATTTCGCGCCGCCCCGGACTGCCGGTACGGCCAGTTTCGCCCACCGAGAACGGCGGGAAGTTGTAGTGAAGGATAAAACGCTTGGTCGTTTCGCCGCCGGTATATCCGTCAAGATCCTGAGCTTCGCCAGTGGTTGCCAGAGTGGCGAGAGCCACCGCCTGAGTTTCTCCACGCTGGAACAAAGCCGAACCGTGCGAACGAGGCAGGAAGCCAACCTCGGCCCCCAATTGACGAAGCTCGTCAAGCTTACGTCCATCACAACGCACACCACGGTCCAGAATCGAAATCCGGAAGGCTTTTTTCTGCAGGTAATCGAAAGCCTGACTGACTTCAAAACTGGTAGCCTCGGGATACTTGGCCTTCACAGCGGCGGCGACTTCGTTCTTCAAAGCCTCAACCGCCTTTCCACGGGCGACCTTGCTGGGAAGGTAAATGGCACCTTCAATCCGGTCGCCAGCCACGGCATAAGCAATTTCAAGGAGCTCGTCTTTAACAAGCATCAACGGCACTTCGCGCTTGGCCTTACCTACCTTGGCGGCAAGTTCCAACTGGGCGTCCACGATTACGCGGGCCTGCGCCTGAGCGAACTCAAGAGCCTTTAGGAACTCCGCCTCAGGGATCTCATTAGCCGCACCTTCAATCATGATGACTTCATCACGAGTTCCCACGTAAACCAGATCCAGATCGCTATCGAGACGCTGCGTGTGGGTTGGGTTCGCAACAAACTGACCGTGGATGCGGCCCACGCGAACGGCACCGACCGGACCGGCGAACGGAATGTCAGACACCATCAGCGCGGCAGAAGCGCCGTTGATGGACAGAATGTCGGGATCATTTTCACCATCGGCACTCAGGAGCGTGGTGATGATCTGGGTGTCGTAGAGGTAACCCTTGGGGAAAAGCGGACGCAGGGGACGATCCGTCATCCGGGCCGTGAGGATTTCCTTTTCGCTAGGACGACCTTCACGACGGAAGTAACCGCCGGGGAATTTACCTACGGCAGCCGCTTTTTCGCGGTAATCAACTGTGAGGGGAAAGAAATCCTGACCTTCCTTGATTCGGGTAGCAGATACGGCGGAAACGATAATAACCGTTTCACCGGAAGTGACGACTACGGCGCCATCAGCGAGCTTTGCAAGCTTGCCAGTTTCGATGGTGATGGGGGAGGAGCCTATCTGGCTCGTAACATTATGGATCATACTTGTTTATTTAAGACCCGACCGTCTGCCTATAGGTTGCCCCCTGGCTCGTAGCCCAGCCAGCTCGCACTCCATTCATTCTACTTCAGAAAGAGAAAGTGAGCGGGCTGGGCGACGTCCAAGGGCGGGAAAGCTTTGAGGTCGGGAAGGGTTGATGTTTCTTGGGGGAAACAATTTGGGCCTACCGAATGATAGGCCACAAAATGGGACACCCCCGGGAGTACCGGGGGCGCCTGGAAACTTTTGACTGCTCCTTACTTACGGAGATTCAGCTTTTCAAGGATCGCCGTATAGCGATCCTCCGCAGTGCGCTTGAGGTAATCGAGAAGTTTGCGGCGGCGGGCCACAAGCATCAAGAGCCCGCGACGGGAGTGGTGGTCCTTCACATGCGACTGGAGGTGAGAGGTAAGCTCACTGATGCGCTTGGTGAGGAGAGCAACCTGTACATCGGCGCTGCCCGTATCTTTATCGTGAAGGCGAAGTGCCTGAATGTCCGTGGTTTCTGCCATAAATCCTTGTTTTGTGGGGCGTAGATTATGCCTCACGCCCCGAGAGAATCAAGCGATTCCTCCACCTCACAAGGTAAACCGTACGCCCAAAAGTAAAATCCCGTACCCAACTCCCATGCAGGCCGCTGCTTTCCAACGCCATTGCGACGCATTGAGCCATGTGATGGCATCCCGCAACAGGTACGGCATCCCGATACAAAACAGTCCGCCCACAATCCACACGAACACCAAAGAAACCAGCCAGAGACGGCTCAACTCCGGGCGCATCCAGGCCGCCTCCAAAAGGGGTTCCGCGGCCAGTAGGGCCAGCATTCCCAAGGACCGTACGGCCAGAAACTCGCGCATGTAACGCAAGCCAAGAATATACCCCGCGGTCGTCGCCAACAAAAAATTTCGCCGCATGGAAGTAAACTCTCCGAGGTCCGTGTAAGCCACCAGTCCCATGAACCAAGCTGCCGCTAGTGTAAAAAGTACCGACCCGATATTCCCGGACCGGGGAAAGCCCAAAAGCCACCGTTTGATCGCGGCTTCCGCAAACAATGCAGGGAGATGACAAAGCACCAGCAGCACGCCCACAATGAGGAGGGCATTTTCCAAATTCAGCGAATAGATCATGCGAAAGGGCAGACAGACAAAGCTGTGCTGAGGCTTCTCTCAATCTCAAACCCTCACGAACCTGCCGGCAATGCTGAAGAATCCGGCAAAACCACCAATTCTTTCTCAGAAGTGTGTCGTTTGCGAAACGCCTCCAGAAACGCCTTCCAGGCCGGAGGACGCGGCCGGTTATGTCGAAACAGAATTCCAAGGGGCCGCACCAGCGGCGGGCCGAGAATTTCACGGACGACCAAAGAACCGCGTTCCACCTCTCCCAGAACGGTCTTTCGAGGCACAAGCGAAACGCATCCATCCACCTCCACTGCACGTTTGACAATCTCCACATTATCAAACTCCAGATGCGGCACCAACCGCACCCCCTGATCCCTCAGATAACGATCCACAGCCTTGCGCGTCGGGATATCCGGACCAAACGCCACAAAGCGTTGCCCATTAAGATCTTTTAGTGAGACATCCAATTTGCTCACCAATGGATGTCGGGGCGGACAAATCAAGACGAGTTCATCCTCGTCAAAAACCTCAACGTGAAGCCCAGTTCGCCGGGAGGGAAAAGCCACCAATCCAACATCTACACTCCCATCCAACACGGAGGCATAGACTTGAGAAGCCCTGCAATATTCTACCTGCACATTTACACCGGGGTAGGTTTCTCGAAAATGTTTCACACGGCCGGGTAACTCATACAGGCCAATGCTATATACTGCAGCGATCCGCAAATTGCCCGTCGCGCCCTGATCCACATCTGCGAGCCGGGCTGGGAGTTGGTCATAGATCGCTAGAATTTCACGGGCAGCGCGCAAAAACACCTGTCCCTGGGCCGATAAAGACAACCCGCTTCGACTTCGATCCACTAGGCAAACGCCCAGTTCCTTTTCCAAGGCCCGAATTTGCTGGGAAACAGCACTCTGTGACACACCGTTTGCCACCGCAGCCCTCGAGAAACTTCCAGACTCGGCAAGATCGCAAAAAACTTGGAGTGTCTGGATGTACATGCGCTCAGGTGCGTGGCACCTTGCCCATCCCGCTCCGTGCGGTCAAGCATTCCAATCATCGCAATGCCAACGCTGACTGATCGTTTCACCAAAATTTTGACCACCATCGCCGACGCCGCCAAACGCTCCGGACGCCACCCGGACTCCATCGGCCTTGTGGCCGTGTCCAAAACACACCCCCCTGAAGCCGTTCAGGAAGCCCTGGCAGCGGGAATCACTCTTTTCGGCGAAAACCGGCTGCAAGAGGCCAAAGCTAAAATCCCGCTCGTCCCGGGCCGGGCACGCTGGCATTTCATCGGTCACCTTCAAAAGAATAAAATCCGCCAGGCGCTCCCCCTGTTTGAACTCTTCCATGGGGTCGATTCCCTCGAAACGGCCCGGGACATCGACCGTATCGCTCTTGAGCTGGGCCTTTTTCCGAAGATTTTACTGGAAGTTAATGTTGCGGGGGAATCCACCAAGTTCGGCTTTCGTCCGGCAAAACTCGTCGAGCAAATCGAAGATTTACTGAGTCTGGAACGACTTCAAATCGAGGGCTTGATGACAATTCCACCGCCCGCTCCCAACCCAGAACATTCTCGCAAATACTTTACAGCTCTCAGAGAGCTCAAGGACCGGCTGGAAAGTCAGGAACGGCTTCCGCTCACCCATCTTTCCATGGGAATGAGTGAGGACTACGCCGTAGCCGTAGAAGAAGGCGCCACCCTGGTTCGGATCGGCTCCGCCCTTTTTGGAGCGCGATCAGGAAAAACATGGCGCCCATCCACTGGCGAACTTCTGGACGATTAAGAAAGGGTAAGCCATCATGAATGCTCCGACGCTGCACCCCAACACCCCGCCCGGCATGACCTCCCGTCTCACTCCTGTTCAGATCGCTCAAGTTGGGTCGGAACTGGCCATTGCATGGAATGATGGGGTCGAATCGTTTATCCATCTCGAGCAGCTCCGACGCGGATGTCCATGCGCAGTATGCCAGGGCGAAGCGGATGTGATGGGGCATGTCGACCGGCCCCAGAGAACATTCTCACCCGCAAGCTTTGAACTGCGCAGCTACCAGACCATCGGCGGCTACGCGCTCCAACCCGTTTGGGCGGACGGACACAGCTCGGGGCTCTTCGCCTTTAACTACCTACGCAAACTCTGCGAAAACGCGTTGCTGCCATGAAGTTAAGCACCCGGCTAGGTATTGTGGCGTTTACGCTAAGCGCCTGCGTCCTCTCGGCGATCGTCCAGATTCAGGAAAGAGCAACCGAGCGCGAACCCGTTCCCTCCGAACTTTTTGACGTGGTTCAGGCCGGAATATTGGCTCTCCGCGCCCAGCATTACCAGCAGGCTTATCTTCAAGCCTCCAGCCAATACCAGGAACGCCTCAACCTGGATCATTTTATCGAAATGGCCCGTGCCGATTGCGTAGCCATCCGTCAGGCCGTGCGCTGGGAATTCGGCATGCCGAATTCGGAAGGAACTTCGGTGGAGGTTCCCGTAAATTTCTTTTTGCAACCGGGAGAAGTCCTAAACGCCACCTTCGGCTTGGTGCGCGAAAATCGTGCGTGGAAAATCGAACGGGTCCATATCCCGTTGCATACATCCCCCCCGAGGGCCGTGGCCGGGATCCGACTGTAACCGGCAGTAGTGTGGGGAAGGGTGCGGCAGCCCCCCGTTTTTAACGAAAAGCAGCCGCTGGAAGATCAGGGGGTCTTCGGAGAAACAAGCGCCCGCTTTTCCCACTCGCTGCGCCGAATATCTCCCACCGACCAGACAATCCCATTGCGGAGAAGTCTTTGAAACCCGGCATCCTTCCAGGTCCGCTCGTCATGCCCGGAGGCGGTATAAAAAACACGCCCCTTCCCCTGCTCCCTTACCCACGTCCACGGCTCGCGCACCTCGCCTTCAAGACGTTCCATTAAAACAGTCCGGCCATTCTCATTATGGTTGGAATGAACATACGTTTCATCCCAGGTCTCGAATTCAGAGAAGCCGTTCATGACTGGATGCTGCGCATTGACAATAGTCGCCCGAAAAATCCCACTCTTGTGACTTTTAAACCGGCCGCCGACCAGGCTCACAAATTCGGGGCTGTGTCCAAAGCAGGCGCTAGCACAGTGAACTGGAACAAAACCGTGCCCCATTCCTACAAATTCATTCAAAGCGGAAAACTGTTCCGGCGTAATCTTGCCGTGGTTGGCATAAAGTAACACGGCATCGTATCCCTGAAGATTTTCGGGTGATAACGAGTCTACCTTGGTCGTGTAGTCGATCTGTATGGATTCGGAGGCCAGCGCTTCACGTAAAATCGGATAATACAGATTGCTATTATGATGCGGACTTTCGTGCCCAAGGAAAAGCACCCGCAGGATGCCTGGTTCGGCGGAGGCGACACTGGCCATAGCCAAAGTGAGAGCGACCGCGATATATTTTGGGGAAAATCGAATTGAAGTTTTCATGCCAGTTAATACCTGCCGTCCATTCGACTTCCGGGCGGCGCAGATACCGTCTGTTTGGTAAAGTTCGCTAGCGAGACAAGCGTCGGGAAAGCCTGGTGGCAGACCTTCCCGACCAGCCAAAACCTACAAGGTGAAGCTGGGAAGCGCCTCGATTGCGCCACCCTTCAAAGCCGACTGATGAGCACAAAGACCTACGCACGTCCAATTTGCCGACTGTTTGGCATTTGGAAACGGTTCCCGGTCTTCCACAATGGCACTCACAAACTCGTGCACCAAATGCGGGTGAGATCCACCGTGACCGGACCCTTGGGTAAAGGACAAGTGCGTGTCTTCGCCGTCAGCATAAACACCTTTAGTCGTGAACGAACGGATCGCCTCGGGCAGACGCGACGCATAATCGGGCGCCGTCACTTTCAGCGGGATTTCGGGTTCCGGAAGTTTTGCCCGGTGCAATACCAGAGGCTCGTGCTCAATCAGCGGCCATTCCACCGAAGCCTTGTCACCATAAACGTCAATGCTCTCGCGATACTGACGGGCCGTATCAAAGAGACTTCGGACGATTCGTGCCGACAGATCGCTGTCCTTAAACTTGATATGCGCCGTTTCCACCGCAAACGGGGAGCCGTAATGCGCCTGAAGTTCAGCTCGGACGGTTCCAGATCCAAAACAACTCACGTACTCGGCCGAAGCGTTGGCCAGACCGCTGACCGGTCCTACGCAGTGCGTGGCGTACCACATCGGAGGCAGCCCCGGCCAGTAATTGGGCCATCCATCCATGTCCTGCTGATGGCTGGCCTGCACAAATTGTAGTTTCCCCAGTGTCCCGTTATCGCGGAGTTCACGCATATACAGGTACTCCCGCGCGTACACCACCGTCTCGGCCATCATGTATTTAAGACCGCTTTGCTGTGCGAGTTCCACAATCTCGCGACACTCCTCAATCGTGGTCGCCATCGGCACCGTACAGCTGACGTGTTTTCCGGCTTTCAGCGCCGCGATACTCATCCACCCGTGATCGGGAATCGGCGAGTTGATGTGGACGGCATCCACCTTGGGATCCTTGAGCAGTTCCAGAAAGTCCGTGTACCGTCCCTCTACCCCGAATTCATCCCCTACCGCGTCCAGCTTCGCTTTGTCCCGCTGACAGATGGCCTGCAAATGGGCGTTGGGATGACGCAGATAGATAGGAATAAATTCGGCACCGAATCCGAGTCCGACAAGGGCGATATTTACTTTGGAGTTTGGCATGGGGAATTGGGGGTTATTGAAACAGCCGAACTCTATTCAACGCCCCCCCGTTCGGCTCTGACATTGTTTTGTGTCCATCGGACACAACCCACCCCACCCACGCTCGGCTTAGCGCTTCGTATCAGGCGACACCAAATCGGTAAACCGTTGTGCTTATGTACTTTTGCCCAGGTCGCAAAATCGTCGACGGGAATGCCGACTGGTTTGGAGAATCCGGAAAATGCTGCGGCTCAAAACAGAACCCGCCGCGAAATTCATACGCTCGTCCCGACTTGCCTCGTAAGGAACCGTCCAGAAAGTTACCCGTATAGAACTGCACGCCGGGTTCAGTGGTCAGCACCTCAAGCGTGCGACCAGTTTCCGGCTCATACACAAAGGCACTCGAGAGTAGTTCCCCCGGCGTTTCACGCATCACCCAGCAATGGTCGTACCCGCGAGTTACCCGCAACTGCTCCTCTGCCGCCTCGATTCGGGCTCCTATCGAGTGAGGCTTCCGAAAATCCAACGCAGAACCAGCCACCGGTTCGAGTTGCCCCAGCGGTATAAGGTTCGAGCCGACTGGAACAAAACTGTCGGCGTGGATCTGCACTTCGTGTTCGAGAATATCCCCGTATCCCTCGCCCTTGAGATTGAAGAAGGTGTGATGGGTAAGATTCACCGGTGTTGGCCGGTCTGTCGTGGCCAGATAATCGATCTGGAAGTCCCCGGCGTCGGTTAACCAGTAGGTTACATGCACCATGAGATTTCCCGGATAGCCCTCTTCGCCATCCGGGCTCAACCGGCTGAAGTGAACCCCAACCGCGCCGGCCTTGCTCACATATTCCCCGTCCCACAGAACCTTTCCAAATCCGACATGTCCGCCATGGAGATGACACGGAACCCCTCCTGCCGTCTCGTTGCAGTTCAGTGAGTATTCTTCGGCATCCAGACTAAAACGCCCGTTGGCAATCCGGTTGCCGAACCGTCCTACGACACATCCAAAGTGTGGAGAATCGGTCGGGTAGCGCTCCAGTTCAGAAAATCCCAGCACCACGTCGGCAAGGTTTCCGAACCGGTCGGGCACTCGCAAACTGAGCACGGTGCAACCGTAACTCGTAAGCCGCATTTCCAATCCGGACGGGTTGACCAACGTAAATTCGGGGAACGTTTGCATAAACTCAGGGGGCAGACTCCTACCCGCGACCTCGCCACCCATACAAGCGGCAACCAGCCGCCTCCCCAAAGAACAGCAACAGCCGCTTCAAACAAAAAGGCCGCGTCCTTATTAAGAGACGCGGCCTCTGGTTGTGGAACTCTTACTCCTTAGTCTCCAGCCGGAGCCTCAGAAGCTGCTTGCAGCGCAGAGGACAAGATTCCAACTACCGCGTCCAGGTCCGCATCACCAGCCTCCAGGGTCATTTCGATGTCCCAGCTCAAATCCAGTTCCAATAACGTGCCTACTTTGTATTCACCCTCAATTTGGTCTGGGGCTCCGTAAACCGCCGCTTCCCCGTCGGTCTCCACACGTCCGCTGATGACGAAGGTATCAAGGTTCGCTCCGGCGGTACGGTTTGCGATCACGGAGAACTCACTGCGAGTATTCTCTGCCTCTTCCTGCACCTGTTGAGTAGCAGCAAGCCAGGTGTCGGAGGTCACGTTTCCGGACGAATCACTCAATACCCAGGCGGAACGCCCGGCCGTGACCGCGCCACTCGTCTGGTTGACGAGACGCTCAGAGATCCAGTAGCCATAGCGGTTGTCGGCCGGATTATCAGCCACACCCTCCACCCAATACACCCACCACTTGGTGTAGTCGGTCGCCACCGACTCCGTCGTCGGGCTTTGTAGGGTTCGCTCGGACAACGTTGCCGACACTTCGACCGCCGCTCCCGCATTGGTCGAATCCGCCACACGCACCGTGTAAGTGGAGAAAGCGGTTCCGGTGACATTGGAACGAGTCAATTGAGAGGCG
>CAMCYN010000002.1 GCA_945883955.1 Akkermansia muciniphila | reverse complement strand
CAACGCAAGGGGGCAACGTCTTTCATGGCCCACATCATTTTATCGACACTGTGACAGGCCTGTTCGACGAGACCGTCTCCGGCCAGCCACACAAAATTCATCCAGTTCCGCAGCTGCCACTCCAGGTCAGTCATCCCTTCCTTGCGTTTGTCGAGAGGCTGCATCGGTTTGACCGGACCACCCATATAGGTGTGGAACAAACTGCGCACTTCGCCGATTTCACCGGCGTGGATTTTGTCGAACAACGCGCGGCGCTGCGTGTCGTAACGCCAGCAGAACCCGGCCACGACACTGAGGTTTTTTTCCTTGGCCTTCCGGGCGGATTCAATCACCGAGCGAACACCCGTGGCGTCGGTGGCCATGGGTTTTTCACAGAAGATATGTTTACCGGCTGCGACTGCGGCCGCGAAATGCAGCGGACGGAATCCGGGAGGTGTCGCGAGCAGCACGCAGTCAATATCCGAGGCGAGCACCTGTTTGTAGGCGTCCAGACCGCTAAATTGACGTTCCTTGGGAACATCGACCCGGCCGGGAGTGGAAGCGTATTTGGCACTCAGACCGTTGACGGTGGTCTCGAGTTTTTCGGGGAAAACATCGCCGATGGCCACCAGCTGTACGTTGGCGTCGGCCGTGAGCGCATTATTGGCAGCACCCGTGCCGCGCCCCCCGCATCCGACCAGGCCGATGCGGATCCGGTCCGTCTTGTTTTCCGCACGCAGGATGGAAGGGAAAGCCATGGCACCTGCGGCTACTGACGAGGTGCGAAGAAAATCGCGGCGAGTGAAATCGAAGGAAGGGAGGTTGGGATTCATGGGGGAGGGTTGGGATTGAGGAAGGGGCCCCCGCAGACGGGCGACCACGGTGATGGAAGCTAGACTGAAAAGGGGGCGTTGTCTTTCGCAGCGATATCGCAGTACGAAATCAAACATCCACAGCGGGACCCGCCAGGCGCTCCCGGAAGTGGGTGGGAGTCATGCCGGTAATCCGCCGGAAGGCACTGGCAAAGTATTGAGAACTACAAAAGCCCGAAGCCATTGCAACTTCCAGGATCGAGCCGGAGGATGACGCCAGCAGGCGGCTTGCATGTTCGATCCGGCAACGCAGCACGTATTCTGCGGGCGGAAAACCCGTCTCCGAGCGAAACCGTGCCTTAAAACGGGGAACGGACAGGTCAGCCTCGCGCGCGAGGACTTCCACCACCAGGGAATCCTCCAGATGCGAGTCGATAAATTCCGTGACGGCCGCGATGGCCGGACTCAGGGCACGCACCGGCTCGCGCTGCACAAGCGACAACACCTCAAGGAGATACTCCAACATCCCAAGGTGGATCCGGGCAGGTTGCAAAGGCCCGGCCGGTGCCGCCATAGCCCGGAAAATACGCTCCAGAATGGGATGTAATTCGGGTCCCGCGCAGCAATGCCGGTGCGGAAAACTGCGCAACCCTTCCCAGTAAGCCTGCGCCTGTTCCTTGGGCAGACCCAAAAACCCCTCAGGGGAAGGCGGCAACTCCAGAATAAACCAGTACATCATCCCGCAATGCTCCGGATCGGGCCCGGTACTGTGCGGTTCATCCGGGAAGGTCACGAACAGATCCCCGCCCTTCATCCGGAAACACTTCTCGCCCAGCCAATAATTCTGGGTTCCACGAGCCAGATACGAGATCTCCATCATTCCCGGATGCGAGTGATCCTCCAAAGGCGGATGGGCCTTCAGATACCGGTAACGTCCCAGAACGCGGACGTGAGGAATCCCCAAGCCCGTCAGATCCAGGATAGTGCGCTCCGGCGTGCTGTTGAGATCCAGTTCCATACGGGAAAAGGGAGGGGGAAACCTTAGCTCACCTGCTGCCAAACCGGCTTGTTGTTAAACACATGCCGATAATATTCGGTGCGCTGCAATTTGCCCGAAGCGGCTTCATCGATGAGCACGTGGGCCCGAGGATGAAACTGCAAAACCGACGCCGGCACCTGCGCACTCACGGGCCCCTCGATCGCTGCAGCCAGGGCGTCGGCCTTGTTCGCACCGAACCCCATAAGAAGCACCTGTCTAGCCTCCATAATCGTGCCTATCCCCATCGTAATCACATGATGTGGAACCTCCTCGGGTGTGGCAAAATACCGTGCATTATCCAGACGTGTCCGGGGCGTGAGCGTTTTGATCCGGGTGCGGGAAGCCAGCGAGGAGATGGGTTCGTTAAACCCGATGTGGCCGTCGCTCCCAATACCGAGGATTTGGACATCGAGCCCGCCTGCGTCCCGGATCCGGGCCTCGTATTCGAGACAACTCGCGGGCACGTCTGAGGCCATTCCATCGGGGATAAAGGCCAGCTCGGGCCGGATGTTGATGTGTTCAAACAGGTTCTCCTGCATGAAGCGGTAATACGAAGCCGGGTGCCGGGGGCCGAGCCCAACGTATTCGTCGAGATTGAAGGTGGTGACGGCACTGAAATCCAGGGCTTCCTCACGGTGCATCCGGATCAGTTCGCGGTAAAAGGGGAGCGGCGTACTTCCTGTCGCCAAACCTAACACCGCTTCGGGTTTAGAACGAATCAGGCGGGCCACCATCTGGGCGGCTAGCACACTCGCGTTCTCCTGGGAGGACTGGATAATAACTTCCATAAATTGTGAGGGCCACGAGACCTCAGCAGATTTTCCGCCGGTCGCCCACTCCCAACCATGACTCCGGCCCAGACAAGGCGACCGGAAACACCCCCTGCCGCGAAATAGAGAGGGTGGGAACGAAACCCACCCCCGGCCGAGGCCATCCACGCTCTATGTCTCTTTCCCTACGCGGCCTCCTGTTCAGGCGCATTCTCCCCTCTATTTTCTGGATCAACGCCCTCGGCTCCTTGAGCACGCAGGCGGCCTCCGACCGGAACCCCGACGCGCACGGGGCCTTCAGCCTCTACATTGAAAACGACTCTTTTGTCGGCACGGACCGTTATTACACCAGCGGAGTAAAGCTCGGATGGAGCTCGCCGGATCTCGAAAAATTCAGCGACAGCCCTTACGCCAAACCCTTTCTGCGCCTCTTTGACGCACTGCCTTATATCAATCAGACCGACTACCAGAAGAACCTGCTCTTCACACTCGGCCAGAATATTTACACTCCGGTGGACACCCAGTCGCGGGTGTTAATCCCGGACGACCGCCCCTACGCCGGATGGCTTTATCTGGGATTAGGCGTGGTTTGGAAAACCGCCAAAGTACGAAACACGCTCGCACTCAATGTGGGTGTGGTTGGCTCATGGTCTTACGCCCAAAAGACTCAAAGCAGGGTCCACGATTTACTCGGCGACGAACGCGCCAAGGGGTGGGACAATCAGCTCCACAACGAACTCGGAGCCCTACTCGTCTATTCACGCGACTGGCGCTGGCCCGAGCGCATCCGGCGCAAAGGGCTCAACTGGGAACTCCTCCCCCACGCCGGACTGGCGGTGGGCAATGTCCGAAGCTACGCCGATTTTGGCGGGGAGTTACGGGTTGGCTTCAATCTGCCAGATGACTTCGGCACCGCTACGATCGATCCGGCCTCCTCCACCTCCACTCCGGTGGAAGGTTCCGAGTCGGGACTGAGTGCCGGGGCGGGCAACGGCCTCTACTTTTTCGGCCGGGCCGACGGTCGATTTGTCGCCCACAATATCTTTCTGGATGGAAACACCTTCGGAAACAGTCACTCGGTCGATCGGAAGTGGCTGGTGGCCGATCTGAGCGTGGGCGTCGCCGCCAACCGCGGTAACACCAAGTTCGCCTATGCCCTGGTTTACAGGACCGAAGAATTCCGCGGCCAAAAGCATCCCCAGATTTTCGGCACCGTCTCGGTCAACTTCGCTTTCCACTAAGGCCTCCTCGCCGCCGCCGACTTGAGCCGGTTTTCGTGATGATATCCGAGCCTTTCCAGTCCCTTGGGCGCGGCTACACTCTGGGACATGGCTTATCGTTCCACCGCCGAATTTCTCGCCGCTCTTGAAAGTGCCGGCGAACTGATCCGCGTCCCCTTTCCCGTCGCCACCGAACTGGAAATCACTGAATGGGCCGACCGCGAAATGAAGTCGCCCGGCGGCGGTAAAGCCCTGCTTTTTGAACAACCCACAGTCCACGGCGTCCCCTCGGCCTTTCCGCTGGCAATCAACACCATGGGCTCGAAAAAGCGCATGGCCATGGCGCTCGGCCTCGAATCGGTGGACGAGCTCATGCAGCAGATGGAGCTCATTCTCAAAGCCAAGCCGCCCACCAGCCTGCGCTCGGCCTGGAACCTGGCCATGCAGGGGCTCGACCTGCTCCACGCCAAACCCAAACACGTCCGTACAGGCCCCTGCCAGGAAGTCGTCCACCGCTTTGAAAAACCCGTCTCGGGCCAGCAGGCGACCAAGGCCTTCCCCACGCTGCTCAACATCCCGATTCTCCAGTGCTGGCCCGACGATGGCGGCCGTTTTATCACCCTGCCCTGTGTCCACACGAAGGATCCCGATACGGGCGACCGCAATCTGGGCATGTACCGGATCCAAATCTACGATCCCCAGACCACCGGCATGCACTGGCAGGTCCACAAGGTCGGCGCCCGGCACGGGAAACGTTATTATGAACGCGGCGAACCGATGCCCGTGGCGGTGACCATCGGCGGCGATCCTTCCCACACCTTCGCCGCCATGGCCCCGCTGCCCGATGGTCTCGATGAAATCCTTTTCTCAGGGTTCATCCGGAAAAAACAGGTCGAGCTGACCCCCTGCCTGACCGTTCCTCTCGAGGTGCCATCCGACGTGGACTTCGTTCTGGAGGGGTTCGTCTATCCCGGCGAATCCCGCGACGAAGGGCCTTTCGGCGATCACACCGGCTTTTATACCCCAGTCGACGCCTATCCGGCCTTCCACATCACGGCCATCACCCACCGCAAGGACGCCGTTTATCCGTGTACCATCGTAGGACAGCCTCCGATGGAGGATTTCTATATGGGCACGGCCAGTGTGCGGATCTTTCTCCCAGTATTCCGGATGAACTTCCCGGAAATTGTGGACATGGCGCTCCCGGCCGAAGGGGTCTTCCACAACCTGGTGTTCGTCTCCATCCGCAAGCAATACCCCTGGCAGGCGTACAAGATTATGCACGGTCTCTGGGGCATGGGGCAGATGATGTTCTCCAAATACATCGTCATCGTGGACGCCGACTGTGACGTGCATAACACCAGCGAAGTCCTGTTCCGGCTGTGCGCCAACACCGATCCCCAACGCGACAGCATCTTCACCAAAAACCCCAGCGACGCCCTGGATCACGCGCCGTCCATCGCCAATCTGGGCTCCCACATGGGATTTGACGCCACGCGCAAGCTGGCCGGAGAAGGCTACCACCGGGTGTGGCCCGAGCTAGTCACCATGCCCAAAGAGGTTCGGGATCGGGTAGAAGCCATGCGCGCCCGGCTATAGGATGGTATAGTGGCAATAATGGGGGGCGAATCCTGACTCGCTTCCCCGGCCTTTTCCATTCATCCAATCTGGCCGTTTATCCGTTTGCCCTCCTCAACCACCCCATCCGCCGTGAGCGCCACTCCGCTCAAACTACTTTCCATTGTTATTCCAGCCCGCAACGAGGAAGGCGCCCTGCCTTCTTCGGTGAGCCATTTGCACCTGGAATTACAGCTTCAGAACATCCCGCACGAAATTGTCGTCGTCGATGACGGTTCGACCGACAACACTTGGGGAGTTTTGACCAGTATGGCGGCGGAGATGCCAGAATTGCGTCCGGTCCAAAATACAGGCCAGAACGGGTTCGGGCGCGCCATCCAGTTTGGGTTAAGCCGGATGACGGGCGATGCGGTGGTCATCATGATGGCCGATGAATCCGACGACTGTCGGGACGTGGTGAAGTACTGGGAGGTTCTCAATCAGGGCGTGGACTGTGTGTTCGGGAGCCGGTTTGTGCGCGGTGGGGGTGCAATCGATTACCCATGGCTCAAGCTGACGCTCAACCGCATCTTTAACCTGTTTATCCGCTTGCTTTTCCGGATCCGACTAAATGACACCACCAATGCCTTTAAAGCCTACCGGCGCACGGTCATCGAAGGCATCAGCCCGATTCTCTCCCAACATTTCAACATCACCGTCGAACTTCCGCTCAAAGCAATGGTTCGGGGTTATACTTGGGAAGTGGTGCCGATCACGTGGCGCAACCGGCGGTTTGGAGTCGCTAAACTCAAGATCACGGAAATGGGGAGCCGCTACCTGTTTATCTGCCTGTACGTCTGGCTCGAAAAGACGCTCAGCCGCGGGGATTACCACAAGACTCCGCACTAACCATTTATGTCCGTTCCAAGTATTTTAGTCACGGGATCCTCCGGCCTGATCGGCTCGGAAGTCTGCCTTCATTTCCACGAGCAAGGCTGCGCCATCCACGGTGTAGACAACAATCAACGCGCCGTCTTCTTTGGCACTCAGGGCGACACCCGCTGGAACCAGGCCCGCCTGGCGGAACTCATCCCCGGCTTCTCGCATCACGAACTCGATATCCGGGACCGCGCAGGAGTCCTCGCTCTGGTCGAATCGCTGAAGCCGGATTGTATCATCCACACCGCGGCCCAACCCTCCCATGACCGGGCCGCAGCGATCCCCTTTGACGATTTCGACACCAACGCCACAGGCACCCTAAACCTGCTCGAGGCCGCCCGTCGCTTCTGCCCCGAATCGCCCTTTATCCACATGTCCACTAACAAGGTGTACGGTGACCGGCCCAATTCCATCGCCCTCCAGGAGCTCGAGACCCGTTGGGATTTCGCCGATCCGGCCTATGCGGGCGGGATTTCGGAGGAATTTTCCGTCGATCAATCCAAACACTCCCTGTTTGGAGCCTCCAAACTCGCCTCCGACATCCTCGTGCAGGAATACGGACGGTATTTTGGGATGCCGACGTGTTGTTTACGCGGCGGCTGTTTGACGGGCCCCAACCACACGGGAGTCGAGCTGCACGGGTTTCTGAGTTATCTCGTGAAGTGCAATTTGGAAGGACGCCCCTACAATGTGTTCGGGTACAAAGGAAAACAGGTGCGCGACAACATCCACAGCCTGGATGTGGCCCGCTTCATGTGGGAGTTCTACCGGGCACCACGCCAAGCGGAGGTTTACAATCTGGGCGGAGGCAAAGCGAACTCGTGCTCTATTCTGGAGGCGTTCGGAATTGTGGAAGGATTTACGGGTAAAAGACAGGTCTGGAGCTACCAGGACGAACACCGGCTTGGGGATCACATTTGTTATTACAGTGATCTCACCAAACTGCGGACTCACTACCCGGCCTGGGACATCTCGATTTCACTAACGGAAACCATTCAGGAAATGACAGATGCGTGGACAACCAGACTTCCCGCCTAATTCTCGCCCTTTTCCCCACAACAGACCACCCTGCTTGACCCCCCGAAAGGCTGGCCGCTAATATCACCCCTTCGAATGTCCCTAACTGGAGGCACCTCACTTGGAACTTAAAGACATAAAAGAGCTCATCGCTCTGATCCGCAAAAACGACCTCTCCGAGTTTTCACTCGAACAGGAGGGGTTCAAGATCACCCTGAAGCGGGAAGCCGAATTTGTGCCTGTCGTGACCACCGCGCCGCAGGTTCTGCCTGCGCCCGTAGCACTCCCGGCAGCCGCTCCCGCAGCGACCGGCCCAGCAGCAGCCGTGCCCGTTAAAGAAGGAAAAGACATCCCTTCGCCCATGGTCGGCACTTTCTACTCCTGCCCGGCTCCCGACTCGCCGCCCTTTGTCTCGCTGGGCCAGCAAGTCACGCCCGACACCACCATCTGCATCATTGAAGCGATGAAGGTGATGAATGAGATCAAGGCCGAGGTGAGCGGCACCATCGTCGAGATCCTCGCCGAAGACGCCAAACCGGTCCAATACGGTCAGGCTCTCTTCCGCATCCGTTGATTCCGCAGAGACAGCACTTTTGACGAGCCCCGCCTGTGCGCGGGGCTCGTATTGCGCTACCCGGACGTCTCAGCAACACACTCCGCCAACTTCCCTTTTCCCAAGCTCATGTTCAACAAGGTCCTGATTGCCAACCGCGGCGAAATCGCTCTGCGCGTCATCCGAGCGTGCAAGGAATTGGATATTAAAACGTTAGCCGTCTACTCCGAGGCCGACGTCGATTCCCTCCACGTTCAACTGGCAGATCAGGCCGTGTGTATCGGACCGGCCGCCAGCGCCCAGTCTTACCTTAAAATCGACCGCATCATTTCCGCAGCCGAAATCGGCAACGTCGACGCCATTCACCCCGGGTACGGCTTTCTGGCTGAAAATGCGCATTTTGCCGAAGTTTGCGCGAGCTGTAACATCAAGTTCATCGGGCCATCCCCCTCGGCGATTCGTTCGATGGGCGACAAAAACATCGCACGAGCCACGGCACGCGAGGCCGGTGTCCCCGTGACTCCCGGTTCCGACGGGCTTGTGGAAACCGAACAGGATGCGTTGCGGATCGCGAGAGAGATTGGTTATCCCGTGATGATCAAGGCGGTCGCAGGCGGCGGTGGACGCGGCATGCGCCCCGCCCACAACGACGGATCGCTCGTCCAGGGATTTCATAGCGCCCGGATGGAGGCTGAAAAGGCCTTCGGAAACGCGGGCGTCTACATGGAAAAGCTCATCGAGAATCCGCATCACATTGAATTTCAGGTGATGGCCGACTCGCACGGGAACGTCGTTCACCTGGGTGAACGCGACTGTTCGATGCAGCGCCGCAACCAGAAGATCATCGAGGAATGCCCGAGCCCGCTGATGACCGAAGATTTGCGGCAGCGGATGGGAGACGCCTCAGTAAAGCTCGCCCGAGCCGTAAATTACGAAGGCGCCGGCACCATCGAGTTTCTGGTCGATAACAGCGGCAACTTCTACTTCATGGAGATGAACACCCGGATTCAGGTGGAACATTGCATCACCGAAGAGGCTTACGG
This sequence comes from Akkermansia muciniphila, assembly GCA_945883955.1. Taxonomy (GTDB): domain Bacteria; phylum Verrucomicrobiota; class Verrucomicrobiia; order Chthoniobacterales; family Chthoniobacteraceae; genus Chth-196. The sequence goes on along the minus strand of CAMCYN010000002.1, from coordinate 38,228 downwards.
GATCGATCTGGTCAAGGAACAGATTAAGGTGGCGGCCGGCTTGGAGCTTTCTCATTACGTGAAGGAAGCCAAGCGGAAGTATCACGCCATCGAATGCCGCGTGAACGCCGAGGATCCCTTCAATAATTTTGCGCCGTGTCCGGGCAAGCTGGACCTGTATTACGCGCCCGGCGGACGTGGAGTCCGGATCGATTCGCACGCCTACACGGGCTATACGGTGCCGCCGCATTACGACTCGATGATTGCGAAGGTCATTGCGATGGGCACGTCGCGTGAAAATGCCATTGCTCGGATGCGCCGAGCGTTGAGCGAGTACATTATTCGCGGAATCAAGACGACCATTCCCTTCCAGCAGGCGATCATGCATGACCCCAATTTTGTGCGTGGCGAGTATGACACAGGATTTGTGGCAAAACTCATTGATGCGCGCGGTGCGGAGTTTGGAAGAAAAGGTGTGTGAAGCCCAGTGGAAAGCTTGAGGCGCAGCGACTTACAAAGTTTCTGCGTCAACGCCAAAAAAGACTTGGCAGTTTGATCCGATCCATTACATTTATCAAACACCTCGCGGGTGTAGCTCAGTGGTAGAGCACTTCCTTGCCAAGGAAGACGTCGCGCGTTCGACTCGCGTCACCCGCTCCACTCTGTTACTCAACAGAGTGTCATAGAATTCGGGCTGTAGCTCAGCTTGGTAGAGCGCTTCGTTCGGGTCGAAGAGGCCGAGGGTTCGAATCCCTCCAGCCCGACCATGGGTCTATGGGGTCAAAGCCAACGGGTCTACGTCAAAGTTTCGGGTCTACGTCAAAGCCCTGTGGCTCGAGCAAAACGTCCCCGAAGGTCTCAACGGTTTCCAATTCCCGGCCGAACACCAAAAATTCACGCCGTACTTTTTAGACGGCCCACATCCTGAACCGGCGCAAGCATCGGGATGAAATGCAGGAAGGCATGGAGCCCGAAGACGACAACAATTCGTACCAGTAACAAGCGAACGATCACAAATGCCGTGTTCATAGGTCTACCAAGCCCGCTTCCGCCCGCGTTTTTCCAAGCCAACCCGCTCCCAAAAATCACATCCATTCGCGCACTCCAAAAAGTCCATTCCTCGGGCGCACTCCCTACGCCGCTAGCCCTTCCGCGGCAAAACCCCCAAACTCAACACACAAGCCCCGCTGGCCACTAACACCCAACCGAGAATGGGTGGGAGCGGCACAATTTTGGTGCTCTCTGTGGTCGCCTTCAGGGGACCAATCTCAAGCACCTTTTCCCGGGTCGTATAACTAAAGTGACCGTACCCGAGAATAATGGCCCCTCCCACCAGCAGCGCGATACCGACAATCACGGATCCTTTCATGAGACGCAGAAAAGCCCCTTACAGGCCGGGCCGCCTGCCAGTCAGCAAGGAGAGCAAAAATAATACGAGGAAGATCAAGAAAAGCGCCTTGGCAATCACCGCAGCGGTTCCCGCAAGAGCCCCAAATCCGGCGATGGCGGCCACTAGCGCGATCAGCAAAAATGCAATGGCATAACGTAACATAAAGCCTCCTGTAGTTCGGCCTCCTCACAACCCACCTGGCAGCTAGTCTGCCGCCGGCCCGGGCACCGTGGTTTATCCGACTGAAAAGAGCCGGCGGGATCAACCGGCGGGTTCAACCTGCGCGCATTCATAAGTTTTAGAGTTTCGGTTTCGATTCCAGAAAGTGGGTGTTTCTCTAAAATCGAAAGAAGACGGATGGGCGGATGTGTTTGATAACAAACGAGAAACAAGCAACAACACCCAGCCAAGCACCCCCGCTCCCTGCCTCTCCGCACACGCCCCGTTTGCCTGCTCCCCATTCCTCCGGACAAGGACTCCTGTCCGGACCTGCGAGCCCTCCCGCCCTCCAAACCAACCGCCCGCTCAAGACCTTTTTTGTCCCGGCGGGCGCCCCTCGTTTGTGCAGGACGGCGAAAAGCCGTCCAGCCCGACCGAAAAATCTACTTTTTAGGCTCCCCTTTTTCAGCAGAGACCTCCGCTTTTGCTGGCTCGTCCTTCTTCGGCTCGTCCTTCTTCGGCTCGTCCTTCTTCGGCTCGTCCTTCTTCGGCGGCGTCAACACCACACCTCCGCGCTCCACCTTCAATCCGGGCAACGCCGCCTTGAGCTTCTCCACCCCGGCGTCAGTCACCCTTGTCTGGAACACATAAAGCCGCTTGAGACCCTGACAGCCCTTCAGATTGGCAAGTCCCCCATCGCTCACTTCCGTTTGAAACAAATTCAAGGATTCCAGCTTCCCCAACCCCTGCAGCGGCGCCAAACCGGCATCAGATACGGTACTCTTGGAAAGATTCAGTTTCCGCAGGTTAACAAGCCCGCTCAAAGCCGCCAGATCAGCGTCGGCCACCTTCTGTCCGGAAAGATCCAGTTCCACCGTTCCCTGGGCCTTTTTGAGCAATTCAAACAGCGAGGCATCCGGTTTATCCGCCCCCCGAAAGTTCACATAAAACCAGTTCGAACCCGCCGCCAGCGGCTGCACCAGTACCCCGCGCTGAGTCAACTGCTCATAAACCTTGCTCTCTTCAGTGGTAAGGGCGGGCCCAGCCGCCGGCACAGTGGCCTCGGCAGCCGATATTTGCGAAACCCCAGCCAACACTCCGAAGGCACTCAAAAGAATCAAGTTTGGTTTGTTCATAGGTAGGAATACTCAGGCTTTACCGGCCCATCCAGCAGGGTCAATGCTGCGAATCTGTGACAGCCCGGTGATAGTGTCGTGACAGACGTGCTTTGGCTTTGCACAACCTCCACTCCCCTAGCATTCACAACGGTGTGACCACTCTTTTCCGAACAGGATGGATCTCGGATGTTCACCTCGGCACCCGGGGCAGCCAGGCCGAAGCACTCCTGGAATTCCTCAAAAACCACGAGTTCGAAACCCTCTACGTCGTGGGCGATCTCATCGACGTCTGGTCACTCAAACGCGGCATCTATTGGCCCCAGGCTCACAACGACGTCATCCAAAAACTGCTTCGGGCGGGCCGCAAAGGCACCCGGGTCATTTATATTCCCGGCAACCACGACGAATTTGTTTCCGGATTTCACGGCGAATACGGAGCCGTCACCGTTCAGCCCAAGGCCATCCACACCACGGCCGACGGGCGGCGCCTGCTCATTATTCACGGCCACGAACTCGACGCCGTCGTCCAGTCCAGCAAGTGGCTCGCCCACCTGGGCGACATCGGGTACACGCTTCTTTTACGCTTCAACGCACCGCTAAACTGGTTGCGCCGGAAAATGGGCATGCACTTCTGGTCGCTGAGTGCGGCCGTGAAACGCTCGGTAAAAAATGCGGTCAACTACGTCGGTGCGTTTGAAGACGCCGTCGTGCGCCTGGCCAGGCTAGAGGAAAACATCGACGGCGTGGTCTGCGGGCACATTCACACGGCGGCCATCCGCACGATAGGGCCGCTGGCGTATTATAATTCCGGAGACTGGGTGGAAAGCTTCACCGCATTGGTGGAAGAGCACGACGGGGAGATTCGGCTTCTGGATTTCTCCCCCCAGAAACAGCCCGCCAGAGCGTTGCGCCAGCCCGCGTCGTCGCTCCCGGCAAGTTCCGCCGCTTAAACCCGGACCACCCGCCAAGCCCAGACTTGGCCTCGCCGGGCGAACGACTCACCGTAGGCGGCTATGCCAAAGACGCCCCAATACTGGATCGTAAAACAGGAACCGACCGCCTATTCGTGGACCCAGTTTGTGCAGGACGGCCAGACCGCATGGACCGGAGTGCGCAATTTTCAGGCCCGAAATAACCTCCGGGCTATGCGCAAGGGAGACGCCGCCCTGTTTTACCATAGTGTTGTGGGTAAGGAGATCGTCGGCATTGCCTCCGTCAAAAATGAGGCCTATCCCGATCCGACGGCTACGGAAGGCGACTGGATCTGCGTCGATCTCGAGCCGAAGACGGCTCTGGCCCATTCCGTGACCCTGGAGACGCTCAAAAAACACCCGACACTTTCCCAGATCAGCCTGATACGGCAATCCCGCCTCTCGGTTATCCCGGTTTCCAAACAGGAGTTTGAGGAAATCGTGCGGCTAGGCTCTTAGGCGCAAGCCACTACCCAGCGCCCGGCCTTGAGCTCAAACCGGGGCAGGGTTCCCGCCGGCACTTCTGCGACAGGAATCCGGAGTGAAAACGCTTTTTCAAAAGCCTTTTCAAGTTCGAGCGCAGCTCCCACCACGCCCCCACTCTCAATCTCCACGGCCACCTCGGCCATGACCCCACGCCGTTCCACACGCACGCGGTATTCGAGGATATCCGGCAACGAACGCACGACTTGCTCGACCGCTCCGGGGTAAAGATTCACCCCACGCACAATAATCATGTCGTCGGCCCGCCCCAGGATTCCTCCGAGTAATTCCAGAGCGCCGTTGCGACGCCCGACACGCACCAGATCTCCAGTCCGGTAACGAAACAACGGCCAGGCCGCGCGCCCCAACGGAGTCAGCACCAATTCTCCGATCTCGCCCTCCGCCACTGGCCGGGCCGTTTGGGGATCGAGTACCTCGGCAAAATAACGTTCTTCGAGGACACGCAACGCATCAGGTCGGCCCTGTTCGGCAAAAGCTACCGGTCCGACTTCGGTCATGCCGTAGTGATCGATTACCTGAGCCCCCGGCCAGGCGAGCGCCAACTGTTCGCGGACGGCTGGTAGGCTTCCGCCTGGTTCGCCCGCGACGAGGATACGGCGCACAGCCGAGCCCTCCAGAGAGACGCCTTCGGCTCGGGCCACGCCGGCCAGATGCAACGCATACGTAGGCGTACAACAAAGCACCTCGGCCTGGTAATGCAGAAGCGCATGTAACCGGGCCACACTGCCTAATCCCCCACCGGGCAAACACCGAAGCCCCATCCGTTTTCCCGCTTCAAACGCCGTCCAAAACCCTAGAAATGGACCGAACGAAAAGGCGAAATACGCGGACATCCCCGGCCTAACTCCGGCCATTGCATAACCACGCTGCCAGTTTTCCAGAAGCCATTCCCAACTCTCCGCCGTATCCAGCACCGCCAGCGGCCTCGCCGTCGTGCCGCTGGTTTGGCAAAAGTGGACGTAGCGCTCCAGGGGCTCGGTCAGGTTGGTGCCATAGGGACCCCAGGTGGTCTGGTCGGCCGAAAGCTGGCTTTTGAGACACAGCGGCACCCGGGCCACGTAATCTTCAAGAGAAACCGGACAGCCACCGATGGCCTCAAAACGCTGCCGCTGGAAGGGGTTCTTCTCGATAACCTCCAAGAGCAGTGGCTGAAGACGGCGCCACTGTTCCATCTGCACGGTTCCGCTCATGGACACAAAGTGCGGGGGTTCAAAGGAACCAGTCCCAGGGGGCCCCCCCCACCTATTGCTGGGGAGGCAAGGGCTGAACCTGCGCCACCGGCTTGATGGGAGGTTTTCCGGGAGCGGGTTTAAAGAAGGTCACCAGACATCCGCCCACTGCGGCTAAAACCAGGCCGAGCCAAAACCCGGGTTTAATGGAAGCGACGCCGCCCGTAGGAGGATGCATCAGGAGCGAGACGACCGCATTGACTACGGGCGCCCCAGAAAAAACAATCGCCATAACCACCGAAGGTGAACCCTTCGCGCCGAAAGCGAGCAGGACTCCAAACGCCCCAATCGCTCCGACGATCCCCGCCACCAGCGACCAGGCCATACCACCAGACGGGTATTTCCAGTCCGCACCACTGCTCACGAGCATAAAAAGCGGAGCGAGTACAGCGACGAGGAAGTAGGCGATCCCCACAAAAAGGAAAGCCTTGTAGCGGCCATGAACGGCGTCCTGCATCTGGATCTGGCCGTTGTGGAGGAAGACGCCGTAGACGCCCCAACTGACCACGGTGAGCATTGCGAAGGCGAGCCAGGTCATCCCAGCTTGGGCAGGAGCATCAGAAGGAGGCATAAGAAGAAGGAGTTAAACGAGTCAGGAACAAACAGGAACCAAGAGCGCACAGCACACAAAAGCGAGCGCGGACGCAGGGAAACGCAAACGACAATGGTACGTACGCGTATTATTATCCAGCAAAATAAAGGCTTTTCTCCCGCGCGAGCCTCCGCCGCCCTCCTAGCGGGTCGAGTCCCGGTATTCCGGGATCACCTTTTCGGTGCTCAAAACCTCGTTTTTCTCGTTCACCAGAATCACCCGCGGACGATGTCCGACGGCTTCTTCCGGCGTAAACTGCGCAAAATTCATAATCGTGAGCCGGTCCCCGATTTTGCCGAGGTGTGCGGTCGCGCCGTTCAACTGGATCGCGCCAGTGCCCCGCTCTCCGTAAATGACGTAGGTTTCGAACCGGGCGCCGTTGGCCATATTGCCTACAAGGATCTTCTCATAGGGTAACAACCCGACCCGTTCGGCCAGGTCACACGCTATGGTCAGGCTGCCTTCGTAATGAAGGCTGGCGCCAGTGACTGCGGCTCGGTGAATTTTCGACTTCAGGAGGGTCAGTTGCATCGGGGTGGACACGATGATTCTAGCGAAGACAGATTTCAAGAACACGGCTGAATGGGGCCGGGATTTATTTTCTCTTACCCCGCCTCGCCCAGGCTGGCACCCCGACCTTCGGAAACCAGACTTTCCTCGACCACAAACAAAGCCAACCGCTTGCAGCACACTACCGGCCTCCGAAGTTTCGCCTGCCGCCCTTCTGGCTCCTCACTCGGTCCTGGGGGCTCCTTTCTGGCGAAAGAGAAACTCCACGACGTCCCGTAATTCGCGTTTGGTTAACAAAGCCGCTAACCCCTCCGGCATCGGGGACGGCAACCGGTCGCGTTTTACGACATTCTCCAGTGGGATTTCCTGTTGTTGCGCCGTGCCAAGCATCGTCAAAACCAATTTCCCGGCCCTCTCCGACTCCAGCATTCCGGCGACCAGCGAGCCGTCTTTGACGGTGACGAGCAGGTTCTCAAAACCCGGGGCATAATCGGCGTTGGGATAAACAATGGCCCGCAGCAGATACTCCCGGGAGTAACGGGCCCCGATGCCATCCATATTCGGGCCGACATCCCCGCCATTTCCCGCCGCCTTATGACACCGGTAACAACCGACCTCATCCTTCTCCCGGAACACTTCCAGACCGGCCTTGGCGTTACCGCCTTCGAGACATTCGCGGTATTCGGCGAGTTTATCCCCCGAACGGCGGGCTTTGTTAAATTCGAGCAGCCTTGTTTTTAAGGCTGGTGTCCCGCGTTTGGCGGCCGCTTCCAGCAGATCCAAAACTAGACCCGGAGCGACCTTGTCGGCTTTGAGTTTGTCCATCCAACGCTCCAGAATCGCGTCTCCCTCGGGGGTTTTAAGCTGAACCAGAGTCGGCAGGGCGCTTTGTCCATCCGAGAGATTACCTGAATCGAGCAACTGCCCGCACAACAGACTGGCCTTGGTCGGGGACAATTTGCCGAGCAGCTTTTTGGCTGCCTCCAGAAGGGTCCTGTCGTTTTCCCGTAAAACAGCCTCCAGCGTTTCCCCGAAACCTTCCGTCTGAATCTCCGACAGTGCCACCAGCGCCGCTGCCCGAAGCGCCCCCGAAGATTTCCGGTCGCGAACTACCTTTTCGACCAGAGGCAAAACGGCCTTCACCCTAAACGCCCCCACCATCTCCACCGCCGTCAGACGTACCGCCGCAAGTTCATCCTGCAATAATTCGGGCATGTGCTCGCTCAAAAGCGCCTGTACCGGCTCGGCATCCCGGCTTTCGGCAATCGGCCACCACCGCCCCAGGAAAACATCCCGCCCGTCCTCCGGCTTCCACTGCCGTAGAAACACCAGAGCCTGGATCCGGGCGGACTCGGAAAGGGAACGATCCATGGCCTCACCCAATAAACGCTCCGCATTCGCCTTCCCCCCCAGACGATGGCGCGCCGCCTGGATTCGCTGAACCAACGCGGTCGATTCGCCCGAACTCGGTTCGAAGGCGGCCAGCGCCGGCAATTCCGATTCCCCCGGCGCATCGTAAATGGCACGGGCCGCCTCGAGGCGCACCTCGGGCGCGGTGTCCTGTAGAAAAACCGACACTCCCGGTGCCGACTGAAGCCGCAGCGCCAGCACCGCCGCCAAACGGACGGAGGTCGAAGGATGGGACTGCAGCCCGCTTAAAGTCTCGGGTTTAGCCAATACGGAGAGGGTTTTGAGAGCCGCATTGCGAAGGAAAGGATCCTTTTGATCCTCCCCCTCCTGCGTCTTGAGCAGCACCGGCACCTGCGCCTCCGAGCCGAGCCGGCGCAGTGCCTGAATCGCGAAAAAGCGGACCCGGGGCGCGTCATCCTCCAACATGGCCGCGATCCGGGGTGCGTCTGCGTCGGATCCGTTTTCTCCGAGCACCTTACAAACCTGTGCGCGGACTTCGGCATCGGAATCCTTCAACAACTTGCGCAACCGCTCCACGGCCGCAGGCGATTTTCGCGCCAATTGCCCGATCCCCCACACGGAGTGCACCCGGGCAAGGCCGGACATTTTCTTTAGCACCCACTCGAAGGCGACCAGTCCGTCCGGACCGCGTTCGGCCAGCGTCCACTGGGCCTCGGTACGGACCCGGATGTCGGGATGAGCCAGGAACTGTGCAAGGGCTTCGACGGGCCGGGCCGAGAAACCCTCCGCCAAAATGGCGCGGGTTTCAGCCACGATCGGGTCGGCATCGGCCGCTTCGGAGTGCACCCGGAAGATGCGTCCCTTGTTAAATTTGTCGTAGCCGGGAATCCAGTCGATGCAGTCCAGCAGATAGAGACCGCCGCCGGGACCGAAGGCGATATCGGGCACGTTGAGGTTCCAGGCCAGCTTGCCCTCCATTTGTTTGGAGGAATTGTCCATCAACACTTGGGCCGGCAGCAGCGCCCGGTACGAGGCACCCTGCGGTTCGAGCTTGAGGCTGCGAACGCCTCCGGGGAAATCCGCCATAAAAAACGCCCCCTCATACTCCTTGGGCATTCCGGTGCCCGGATAGTACGCCACCCCGGCCGGGCCGTGTCCGATATAAGTCACCGGCGGCAGGATAGCCGGAGCGCTTTGGGCGGATTCCATGGTCCAGAGCCCTTCGGAGTTCCAGACGCCGAGCTTGGGGGTCTTGAGGAATTGATACCCGATCCGCCAGCCATAATCGGCCCCCTCGACCACATGGATCCAGCGCGCCTTGTCTCCACCATCTGCGTTATTATCCCCGGTAAAAAGGTCGCCCAATTCGTTAAAAACGAGGGACTGCGGATTTCTAAGACCGATTGCGTACAGCTCAGGCTCCGAGCCGTCGGGCCAGCAGCGGAAAACCGCTCCACAAGCCGGAGGCGCCAGAACCCGTCCAGCCACCTCGATCCGGGCACTGCAATCCGCGACGCTGAAATACAGGCGACCATCCGGGCCCAGCTTTGCGCCATGGCAATCGTGCCCGCTGTAGGCGATATGAACCCCGAGCCCGTGCAGGATCGGCTCCCGGGTGCCGTCTTCGCGCAAACGCCAGACGTCCGGGGCGCAAACATACCAGGCTTCGCCGTTTCGGGTGACAATTCCAGCGCCTATACCCGTTCCAAGCGAGGCAAAGCCTTGGGCGACGATCCGGGCGGTGTCGGCTACACCGCTACCTTTGGAGTCCTCGACCAGGCGGACGGCTTCGGATTCGACCTCCAGATCATGCCAGTCGACCGCTCCGTCGCCGTTGAGGTCGCGCATGCCTTTGGGGCCGTTTGGATCGCCTTCGGGGAGGACTTTTTTGAGAAATGCGATCCGATCCTCCACGGAGCGAAAAGCCAGGCTGTCGGGAATCCAGCGTAAGAAACTGCGGATATCGAGCATGGAGGACTTGCGCCGGTTGGTTTCAGCCACCCAGGCGCGGCCCTGTCCGTCAAAGGCGAAGGCGACGGGATTGGAGAGGAGCGGTTCAGCGGCCCAGAGATCGATTTTCAACCCCGGAGCGATGGCGGCGCCTTTGAGTATCTGATCGGGGGGAGGCAGCAGTTTGGGCGTGGCAGGCTTGGATTTGGGGAGAGGCTCGGCGAGGGTCACTGAAGCCAATCCCAACAGAAGCAGCGCGGACGAAAGAACGGGGGAAACCTGCATAGGGGCAAGATTACCCTAGACGGAGCTTAGGGAAGGAGAGGAATCTGGGATAGGGATAAAAACTAAAACCGGGGGCGTGCTGTCATTTTCAACTTGCTCCTAATGCGCATCAGGCGTACGCGCACTCTTGTGGGATTCCTTGCAAAGGGAGTTTCTGCCGTCCGGGAACGCAGCCGGATGGTCTTCGAGCCGGCGTCCTGGCCGCGTTAACTCGCACAGGGAGCCGAACTGCGACCCAGAATAACCAGGGCCCGTCCGTGAGCTCCCCGGAGCCGGTCCCTTACCTGTTCCAATCTATCATCCAGCAGTATCGAGTGAATCAGAGAATCCGCGCCCGCGAGGTGCGCGTGATTGTAGCCTCCTCCGGCGAACAGCTTGGGGTCATGAAAATTCAGGACGCCCTCCGTGCGGCCGCTCAGGCAGGCCTTGACCTTGTAGAGGTGGCTGCGACGGCCAATCCGCCCGTGTGTCGAATTGTCGATTTTGGGAAATTCAAATATGAAATTTCCAAACACGACAAAGATAAGAAGAACGCCACGAGCAAGCTGAAGGAAATCAAGTTCCGCGTGAACATCAGCTCAAACGACTACGAAACCAAGTTGCGACACGGCGAGGAGTTCCTCGACAAGAGCAACAAGGTCCGTGTGCAGTTGCAGTTCCGGGGCCGTGAAAATGCCCACAAGGAACTGGGCATGATCCTGATGAAACGCATCGCCGAAGATCTTTCGCTGATGGCCAACGTGGAACAACCCCCCAGACTCATGGGCAAGGCTGTCACGATGACCCTCGCACCACTTCCCGTCGGCAAACGTAAACGGCGCTTCGATAAATCCCTGCCCCTTCCGGAAGATCCCGGTCTGGACAAGGACGAGGAGGACGACGAAGACGACTCCAAAGAGTAAAACGCAAAGCCCGCACTCACCCTGCGGGCTTTTCTTTTTCCCTCCTCCAGAACCCAAAGGACGGCGCCCGACCTCTTTTAAAACTAAGGGCGAGCCTCCTTATTGATTAACCCCCTGCAGACCCGTATTCCCTCCCCCTTTATTTCCTATGAGCCCACGTTTTTCCGCCCTGTTCGCCACCGTTTTAGTGAGTGCCACTTTGGCCCACGCCGAAGTCCGCTACGAATTTACCCCAAATTTCATCACTCCGCCAACCGGCCTAGAAACCATCGGAAACGGCCATGGTGAAATCCAGGTCGATTCCACCGGTAAAATCTACGTCAGCGTCGAAGGCCAGGAGGGCGGCGTGCAGGTCTACTCTCCCGAAGGCAAACACCTCCGCAACCTCCCGCTCCCCGGCACCCTCCACGGCTTCTCCATCCGCAAACAGGCCGATGGCGAGTTCATCTTCGCCGCAGTGCTCGGGCAGCAAAAAGCCATCAAAGCCACCCTCGACGGCCAGATTGTACTCGAGATTCCCAAGACCTCGTTCCCGGCCGCCATCGCCGACCGCATCACCCTGAGTCTCAAGAGTGGAAAAACAATCAGCGGCCATACTCCAATCACCGACGGCGATTCGATTTCGCTGACGCAGGAAAACGGCGAAACCCTCAAAGTCGCCAAGGCGGATATCGCCAGGAAGGCAACCATTCTGCTCGCAGACGGCAAAAAGATGGAAGGGATCAATCCCGAACAAACCGACACCGAAGTCACATTACTCGTGGGAGGAAAACCCCAGACGATCGCCAAAAGCGCCATCGCCACCAAAGACGGCAAGCTAGCTCTGACCGAAGGTAGTTCCGAGGCCCGCAAAGGACTTGCACTCACCAGCGCCGACGCCGCGCCCAACGGCGATATCTACGTGGTGGACGGTTACGGAACCTCGTGGATCTTTGTTTTCGATAGCAAAGGCAACTTCAAGAAACAGTTCGGCGGTCCAGTCGAGCCCTTCAAGCTGGCCAACTGCCACAAAGTGCACATCGACACCCGGTTTGAACCCGCCCGTGTGTTCCTGTGTGACCGCGGTAACAAACGTATCATGCACGCCAGTCTGGAGGGCGAGCTGCTCGGAGTTATTGCCACCGGACTGCGCAACCCCAGCTCCGCCTCATTCCATGGGGATTATGTGTGTATAGCGGAAATTGCCGGGCGCGTTTCCGTCTGGGACAAGCAAGGCACCATGGTGGCCGCTCTGGGCACCAACGATACCCCCGGCCAAACCAACACTCCGGGAGTCGCCCCGGCCGACTGGCGCAATGATCTCGTCACCTCGCCACATGGAATTACTTTCGATTCCAAGGGCAATATTCTTGAGACCGAGTGGAACAAGTTCGGACGTGTGTTACGTTGGAATCGGAAATGACCCGATTCCTGAAGATCTCGATCCTCACCGTTATCGGGGGAGCCGTATTGGCTCCCCCTTTTGCTTTCGCGCACTCTGGTGACCTGTTGCTTGCACGCTTGGTTCTGCACCCGAGCGCAGAGGTGACTCTCGAAATCACCGCCGATCTGGCCGCCAACCCCCACCTCAAAAACACCCCCAACCCCGCTGCCGCCCTCGGCGATTCCCTGCGGGTACACCTTCCAGGCGGCCGCTCTTGGAAAATCACCGAACTCGGTAAACCCACCGTCTACCTCCGGGACGGCTTCCAGTCTCCCGCCCCCGTTCCGCTCGAACACTCCGCCGGGGAGAAAACACCCGAACTTTACACCGCTTCCTGGACCTGGCGGGCCAGCGAAACGCCCCTCCGCTTCGAAGTCCCCGCAGGAAACCCCCAAACCGTGATCTTCTGGCACGTCGGCCCGGATTCCGAGGCCGTCGCGCCGGGCTGGAAAATGTTACTCGCCGGCGATGGGTCCAATCCCATAGCGCTCCCGGTACGTCCCACCGCCCTGGTCTGGAACTGGAAAGCGATCCTCGCACTGAGCTTCGCCGGACTCGGCCTCGGCCTCCAGGGCATGCTCCTGGTTCGCAAACTCAAAACCAAACCTCTCCGGTGAACCCAAAACCCAAGCGCCGGATCCTGGGACTCCTCGTCCTTCTTGCCCTCAGCGCCCTCTGCAGCTGCGCGCCCCACGTCCGCCCCGTCTCGGCAAACACCCTCGTCCGTCTCCAACAACACTCCTCGAACCGCCGCGCCGACGAATTCCCCAAAGGCCAGCTCCGGCTCGAATACCCCGTTCTGCTCCGTCCCGGCACTGTCCTCCGGGTGGCTCTGCAAGGGACCCACCGTATCCCGACCATCCCCGCCGAGTTACACTCCCACCGCCTGCCCTGGATCGTGGACACCGGAGCCGCCTTCCCCCTGCTTCTGGATGCGGAATCGGCAGCCCAGGCCAGACTCCCTGTCCTCGAGGGCGCCCGGATCAAGGGCACGGGTGTGGGCGGCAACACCGAACTGCTTTTGGGACGTTTTGAATCGCTCGAATGTGCCGGACAAAAAGTACTCGGCGAGGGGATTGCCGGTGTTCTTTTGCAAACCTATCAGTTCAAGTTTGCAGGTGTCCCGGTTCGCCGCCTGCCACTCAACCTGCTAGGCCTCCCTTTTCTGGAGTTGTTCAGCTTTGTGACCCTGGACGCTCCCGCCAAAAAGGCGGAACTCGGTTACAAAGTGTCCTTCATTCCGCCCAAAGGTGCCGTTTCCTTTCCCTTCCAAACCCACGGGGGACGTCTCTGGGTCAAGGTCACCATCGCCGGCCAGAAGATCCCGGCATTCTTTGACACCGGATGCGGCTCTACTTTGCGGCTGCCCTCCACGGTGCTTGGAAAATTACCCGCCTCCGCCTGGGCCTCAACTCACCGCAGTACACGGGCCGCCATGGGCGTCGGGGGCGTGGAAATGGAAGAAATCGGCACCTTACGCGAGGCGCACATCGGCGGCGTCCGGCTCACACCCGTCGAATACGACACCAGCCCAACTACTCGGGATGCCATGCTCGGCTGGGGCCCTTTCCGCAAGAATCGCATCACCATTGATTTTCAACGCAAATGCGTCTGGGTGGAACCCACCCCTCCCTAGCCTGCTTTCCCGCAAAGCCTCCGGCGAACCGTGCGGCGGCTCAGGTGACCTTGGCTCAGGTAACCTTAAAGCTTTTCGGACGCCGGACCCCCGCCCCCAACCAGGCCCTCCCGGATCCGGCCGCCTTCCAAATTCAGCATCAAACCGGCCAGACGCTGCGCTTCCATCCGGTGATGGGTGACGTGGAGCACCGTCACGGCGGTCTCCCGGTGAATACATTGGAGCAACCCGAGCAGTTGCTCGCGTGTATCGTCGTCCAAGGCCGACAGCGGTTCGTCCAGCAGCAACACCCGGGGACTCGCCGCCAGAGCGCGGCCAAGAGCCACACGCTGCCTTTCCCCGCCTGAAAGCCGGTCCGGACGCCGGTCCAGCAGATGGGTCACCCCCAACGCCGCCGCCAATTCTTCCACCCGCCGCTTGATCCCGTCGGGAGGGCTTTTGCGGATACTCAGCGCAAATCCAATTTGCTCGCGCACATTCAGCGTCGGGAATAGCGCCCCATCCTGGGGCACATACCCTAACCCGCGCGCCCCCGGTGGCAGCCCCGTCACCTCCCGGTCACCCACCCAGATCCGTCCGCTCAGGGGCCGGCGCAACCCGCAGATGAGTTCCAGGAGAGTGGTTTTTCCCTCCCCCGTGCGACCCGTCAAAACGCCGTAACAGCCGCCTGGAACCGTAAAGCTAAGGTCGGAGAACCCGAACGCTCCCGCTTGCCACGCCACGTTTTCGAGCCGGATCACAGGCGTTCTCCCGCAACGCGGACTCCGGTTAGAACCAATACCGCCAATCCCACCATAAGCAGGCTAACCGCGATCGCGGCCTCCAGATTCCCCACACTTAGCTCCAGCCAAACCGTGGTGGGCAGCACCTCGGTTTTCAAACGGGTCGCCCCCGCAAACACCAGCACCGGCCCGAATTCCCCGAGGCTGCGCGCCCAGGCAATCGTAGCCGCCGCAAACATCCCCCGACGGGCGGCGGGCAGGGTCACCCGCCAAACGGCCGTGGCCCGGGTACACCCCAGCGTCATGGCCACTTCCTCGGGCCGGGCTGAAAGATGATCAAAAGTGCCGCGCATAGTACGCACGGCGAACGCCGCGCCGATCACACATTGGGCGAGCACCACGCCGGCTACGGAATAGGTGAAAGGAATCCAGCGCTCAATCATCCGGCCAAACGCGGTTTGGAACAGGATAAGTAAACACAGCCCCACCACCATCGGAGGCAACACAATAGGCACGTCCAGGGCGGCATCCAGCCAGGCTTTGCCGGCAAAACGGCCCCGGGAGAGCAGATAACCAACGGGCACAGCGATGAGCAGGGAAATCAGGGCCGAGAGCGTACAGGTGCACAGGCTTAACCCGAACGCGTACTGAATCTCCCGAGCCAGCAGCGCACGCCACAGTTCCGTGGGCGAACTGTACGTCGCCGCCGAGGCGATCATCCCCAGAAGAAACAGCAGATAAGCGCCGGTGATTACCCCGGCGACAATCCAGAGCGGATCGATTTTCCAGGAACGCTCGGGGGCGTCAGCGTGGGAGTTCATGGCCGGTACTATTGGGGAGCGTGCAACCCGGACGGAGCCCCAACGGGATGGAACCCCATTTTTTGAAAAACCAGTCCTCCCTTTTCCGGCATCGCCAAAAATCGGATGAACCGCAACGCCTCCTCCAAATTCCCGCTCCCCGATAGCACTGCGGCACTGGCCTCCTCGGCATGGAAAGAAAGTGGAGCGAGCAGGACGGCCTCGAGCTTGGGAAATTGGGCCACGGTGGAGTCCCAAACAAGCGCGGCATCCACGGCCCCGAGGGTCAGGTCGGTGGCAATATCGTTCACCGTCGGTTTGGTCACCGTAGCGTGGCTTGCAAGCGGGGGGTACTCCGCACCGAGCAGCGCGCGGGTGACGCGGCCAATCGCCGCAGTCTCGGGATTAGCCAGCGCCAGTCGGACACCCTCGCGCCGCAGATCGGATAAAACACACAGCCCCTTTGGATTACCTCGGACCACAGCGAGAACCGGGCGTTGTCGGACCATCGGAATAACCTCTCCGAGCAGCCCATATTTACGGGCGTCTTTAATTCCGAGACTATCGGCGGCGAGAAACACGTCGCCGCGTTTGGCAGCTCGAATGGCGCTCAGCAGCGTCGCCGTACCGCCGTATTGTAGCTGCACCTCCACTCCGGTCTCAGCACGATACTGGAGGGCCGCCATTTCCACCGGCCGCTTGAGGCTCGCCGTACAATAAACCATCAGGGGCCGCATTCCACCTCCAGCGGGCTGAAGCCACGGCCAGGATCTGGCCAAAAGAAAAGCACCCGCCGCCAATAGCGTAAGAAGCAAAGCGGCGGGCAGGCGGTTCATAAGCGGGAACAAAACGCCGCTCAGGGCAGCGAAATCATCTAGGCCCGGGCCAGCAACGCACGATGGATGTCCCGAACCAACCCGGGGCCTTCGTAAATGAGACCCGTATAAATCTGGATCAACGCCGCGCCTGCATCGAGTCGTTCCAACGCATCATCCACACTCGCGATTCCCCCGACCCCGATCACTGGCAGCTTGGTTCGCGCCGTCACAAACCGTAGCACTTCGAGGGACCGCGCCTTCAGCGGCCGGCCACTCAACCCGCCCTGCTGACGACGGGCCTCGGCCACACACGAATGGTCGATCGTGGTGTTGTTTGTGATCACCCCGGCTAGCCCGTTTGCCTCCACAAGTGCGATAATCTCCTCGATCGCAGACCACTCCAAATCCGGCGCAATTTTGAGCAACAGGGGGCGACGCTCCGTGTTCTCGGCCTGCACAGCCGCCAGTAATCCCGCCAGCGACTCCTTGTCCTGGAGTTGACGCAGCCCCGGCGTGTTGGGCGAAGACACGTTCAGTACAAAATAATCCCCAAATTCGCGGAGTTGCTTAAACGAAGCCACATAATCCGCGTTGGCATCCTCCAAAGCAGTCACCTTGGATTTGCCCAGGTTCACCCCCACGGGAATCCGCGGCCAGGCGCCACTCGCCTTGAGTCCCCGGAGCCGGGCCGCGACAACTTCCGCGCCCTGATTATTAAATCCCAACCGGTTAACCACCGCCTGCAAATCCGGGAACCGGAAAATCCGCGGCATGGGATTGCCGGGCTGTGCCAGTGCCGTGACCGTTCCGATCTCGGCAAAGCCAAACCCGAGCGCCTCCCAGCCGGGAAGGGCCACCGCATTTTTATCAAATCCTGCGGCCAACCCCACCGGACTCGGAAAAGACACCCCGAACACCTCCCGGGCCAGCCGACTATCCAAAGCCGGCGCGAATATCCGCAGCTTTGGGCCGAACACCTCCAGACAGGTCATCGCAAAATGATGAACACTCTCGGGATCAGCAGAAAACAAGAGGGGGCGAAGGCAGGAACGATAAAAACTCACCCCCATAACAAACCTCGTCCGACCCAGCCCTCGCAACGGTTTTCCCTGCAAAGCGCGTTTTCGCCGCGCCTCCGGGGGAGAAAGTCACCCCCGGCTCAGCCCTGCACCAACGCCCCGAAGTGTTCCAGCGCCTCAACCACCCCCGTACTACACCGCCCACGCGCCACGTATCCGCCGGCCTCACGCACCGTTTTCTGCACAGCCTCCACCGAATTCGCCGGGCACATCACCCACTTGGCGTGCACCCCGTCCAACATCGGCAAATCGTTGTAATGATCGCCTGCGGCGAAAATCTCGTCCCTCGGAATCTCCGTGAGCCGGGCCAACTCCGCCAGCGCCGTACCCTTGCTATAAGCCTCATGACAAAAGCGGGCGTAAATCGTGTTCCGCATATACGCAAACCCCGGGACCCGCACCCGTTCTGCATCCAGAAACGCACAAATCTGCTCCATCTGCGTTTCATCCTCGGCCGCCAGACCAATAATCTTGCCCCCTTCCCGGATCGGGTTGGCTTTGACCTCCTGGATGAACCGTTCGATATCCGACAACAGCTCGGCCGACTCCAAAAACAACGTGTCATGCGCCTCATAACAGCGCCGGTTCCAGTCCCCGAAATCCTGCCATTGGCCTCCGGGGCCTCGGTGAAACACTTCGCGTTCCGCCGTCAGTACAAAATCGGGTTCCACAGGAAACCCGAACTCCCTCAGCCCTTCATCGACAAAAGGCAGGTCGCGTCCGGTGTTGATAGCCCAATGAACTCCGCGGGCGCGCAGTTCCTGGAGCATGGAAAAAAGAGCGGGATCAACGGGCGGGGTGGCGAAATGGTCGACCAGCGTTCCATCAAAATCCGTGCTGAGAAGTCGAATCATGCAGCATAGAGTGACGTAGCGACTTAGATTTTTCACGAACTTCCCCAATGAAAAGTGCATACGAACTAGCGATGGAACGGTTGGAAAAGGCTTCCCCCTCCACCAAACTCACCGAAGAGCAAAAGGCGCAGATCGCCGAAATCACTTCTGTCGCACGCGCGAAAGTCGCTGAAAAAGAGCTGTTTCTCCGGGAACAGATCGCCAAGGCCGAACTGTCTGGCGACTTCGCTTCCGTGGCCCAACTCGAACAACAACTGAGCCGTGAAACCCACCGGATCCAGGAGGACGCCGAGGAGAAAAAGGACCGGATCCGGCAGTCCTGAGCCGCGACTCCCGCCGTTTCCCACCGGGGGAAACGGCCGCGCCCTGAAAGAGCAGAGCGTTAGATCGCTCTACATCGGCCGGTGCAAATGCACGGGCTCGACCTTCGCCTGGCGTTTGGAGCGCATTTTGAGATTGAGCATTTCCACGGCGAAAGAGAACGCCATGGCAAAATAGATGTAGCCCTTCGGGATATGATGCCCCATTGCTTCGGCCACCAGCATCAGCCCGATCATCAGCAGGAAAGAGAGCGCCAACATCTTCACCGACGGATGGCGGTTCACAAAATCTCCGATGGGTTTGGCCGCCCACAGCATCACCATCATCGCCAGGATCACGGCGGCGATCATCACCTCGATGTGCTTGGCAAGTCCCACGGCCGTAATGACCGAGTCCAGCGAGAACACAATATCGATCACCAGGATCTGCCCGATCACGGCTTTCACCGTCGCCCGCCCCTTGGGCTCGCCACTATGATCCTCCCCTTCCATGTTGCCGTGGATCTCGTGGACACTTTTCCAGAGCAGAAACAGTCCGCCCAACAACAGGATCATATCTTTGCCGGATAGAGGCTGCCCGAGAACCGTAATCAGGGGCTCGGTGAGCTTCATTAGCCAAAAGATCGAGCATAACAAACCGACCCTCGTCAGCAGCGCCAGCATCATCCCCCAGGACCGGGCCCGAGCCTGCTCTGCCTGAGGGAGTTTTCCCGAAAGGATCGAGATAAAGATGATATTATCGATCCCGAGTACGATCTCGAGAATCGTTAGTGTGAGGAGCGAAACCCACGTTTGCGGATCGGTGAAAATATCCATAAGGCGACTTTTTTAATTCGCAGCCGCTCGAATGCACGGCAAATGGTCGCCCGCTTCTGACAGGCCTCCTCCGGGCCGAAAGGGACGGCACGCGCACTGCTCCCCTGCAATTCTCCCGCCCCATGCACGCCAACACACCCCAGGAAGCTGATAGCCTGCGTATTCTGCTCATCGATGATGACCGCAAGCTGTGTCGCCTTATCGCCGGGTACCTTGACCCGCTCGGTTACTCCGTCACCCAATCGCATACAGGCACCGAAGGCCTGGCTCTGGCCCTGTCGGGCCACTGGCACGCCATTCTCCTCGACCTCATGTTGCCGGGGATGGATGGCTTCGAGGTCCTGAAACGCATCCGGCATTCCAGCGATGTTCCCGTCCTGATGCTCACCGCCCGAGGCGAAGAAGCCGATCGAATCGTCGGACTCGAACTCGGCGCCGACGATTATCTCCCCAAAACCTTCTCCAGCCGGGAACTCCTCGCCCGGCTGCGCGCCGTCACCCGCCGCACCCATCGCCCCACGGCCGTGAACGAAGACACTCCGATTCAAATCGGCACCCTTCACGTCCATCCGGGGTCACGCACGGCCGCCCTGAACGACCACGCCCTGCCTCTCACCCCCGTGGAGTTTGATCTGCTGCTCTCGCTCGCCAAAGCCGTCGGGCGGGTTCGGACCCGGGAAAACCTTCTCGAACAGATCCGGGAACGCAACTACGAGGTGTTCGACCGCTCCATCGACGTCCATATCTCGGCTCTACGCAAAAAGTTGGGAGACGACCCAAAGACTCCGCGTTTCATTCGGACTGTGCGGGCCGCAGGTTATTCCCTCATCGACCCCGATGCAAACTGACCGCTCCACCGCTCCGCAACGGGCCCCGAAAAAGCAGGGGCGGCCCCAGCGTCTCACGGCTTTGCCACTCTGGTTACAGATTCTGGGCTGGTTCTTTCTGAACCTTCTCCTCCTTGGCTCGGTCGCCGCACTGGTTTTGTTCACCGAATTCCGGCCGGTTCTGGGAGCGCTTCTGGAAGGAAAAACCGGGCAACGCCTCTCCTCCCTCGCCCATGAAGTCACCGACGCACTTTCCACACGTTCGCGCCCCGACTGGCCCGAGGTGATGGATTCCTTTGCCCAAACCTACGAGGTGCAATGTGCCCTGTTCCGCCAGGACGGCGCCTGGCTCGCCGGCGAAATCCCGCATCCGCCCGCCGCAGTCCTCAGCAAACTTTACGAAAGCGCCGGTAAACAATCCCCGCCACAGCAGGCCCCTGCGCCCCCCGGACAGGTTCTCGCACGGCCCGATAATCCCTGGGACAACGCCTCCGCATCCACGCCAGCCCGCCAGATCATTCCGGGCCTCCAGCCGCCGCCACCCGAGGGCAACCGCCACTTTGTACTCTACGAAGACGGCCTGTACTGGATCGGCGTCCGGCTCCATCCCATCTCCGACGGAATCCGCCAGCGAGGTCCACTCACGCTGCTGCTCGCCTCACCGTCCCCCCAGGCCGGCGGCCTTCTACTCGAAGTAACCCAATGGTGGATTGCCGGTGCCGTCCTGCTGGGCTCCGCCCTTTTCTGGGTTCCCCTCGTCCGGCGTATCACCGTCTCCCTGCGCACCATGCGTGATGCCGCGGAACAGATGGCAGCCGGGGATTTTGAAGCGCGGGTCCCGTTGGAAGGCCGAGATGAACTGGGGCATCTAGCCGAATCGCTCAACCATCTGGCCACCCGGCTTCAGGATTTCGTCACCGGACAAAAGCGTTTTCTGGGAGACATCGCCCATGAGCTTTGTTCGCCGGTGGCGCGAATGGAATGGTCGCTCGGAGTGCTCGAACAGAAAGCCGGCACGGAGCTAAAGGACGAGGTGCAGGATGTTCGCGAAGAAGTGGCGCAGATGTCGCGCCTGATTGAAGAGCTGCTTTGCTTTACCAAAGCCGGATTACAGACTGAGCTTCACCCACAGCAACTATTTCTGGCCGAGATTATTAACCAGGCTGCACACCAGGAGAACATTCCCGCAAAGCTGCTCCACTCCCGGGTTCCCCAAACGCTCACCGTCCACGCGGACGCTCATCTGTTGCAACGTGCCATCGCCAATGTCCTCCGAAACGCGCTGCGTTATTCTGGCGGTGAACTTCCCATCTCGCTGGAGGTCCAGACGTGTGCGCCCAACGTCCAACTGCGTATTTGTGACGAGGGGCCCGGGGTTCCCGAGGCCATTCTGCACCGCCTCTGCGAACCGTTCTTCCGGCCTGAAACGGCCCGCACCCGCGAAACCGGCGGCACCGGACTGGGCCTGGCGATTGTGAAACGTTCGGTGGAAGCCTGTGGCGGCTCGGTGAGCATTCGCAACCGCACCCCGCGCGGCCTCTGCGTGGAGTTTATCCTGCCCACCGGAAACCGGGCCTGAGCGGCCAAAAACAGAAAGGGTCCCGGCGTATTCTCCTTCGCCGGGACCCTTCTTTATTATTCCGGATGAACCGGTTGGGTTATATCGACTTCAAAAACTCCAACAGCGCGAACCGCTGTCCCGTGCTCAAGGTCCTGTACCTATCCCGGACAACCTTCGCTTCGCCATCATGAGCCCGAATGGCCAGGTCCACCGTCGTCGCCCGACCATCGTGTAAATAACGCTCCCGCGCACGCAGTCCCCAAAGCGGCGCCGTCCGCATTTCTTTCATCGTGGCCGGAGGCTGGGCGATGCCGTCACCGAGCGCCCCCATGTCGTGGAGTAACAAATCGGAATACAAGGCGACGACTTGCGCCCTGGTTCCCTCTGGCCCGGCCGTGCCTGTCACCATCTCCGCTTTATGACACTGCGCGCACCCGACTTGATGGAACACCAGACTCCCTGCGGTCACCTGAGCAGTGACCGGTCCACGGGGGAGCGGAGCCAGGAGGCGCATAAAACTCGCGGCGGAATCAATATCACCCCGTTGGGTCCCCGGATCGACCACGTCCTCGGGGTCGGCATATTTGTCGGCCCGGGCGAGGACGGCCAACTTTCCATTGGGAGCATTTTCGGTCGGGAACAAGCGACTAGTGATTCCCATCTCATTCAAATAGGCATCTCCAGAGAACCCCAACAAGCTGGCATGCTGAGCTTTCCAACCGAAACGCCCCACACGGATTTCTCCGCTAACCGGATCGGTCACCATCGCCGCACGCCCCTTGATACCATCAGGCTTGGGCAGGGCGGCGTATTCCAGAATTGTGGAATCGGGGATAGCCTCGATCAGGCCGGCGCCGAACAGCGGGGTGGTGATCCGCGTGGCGACCACGTTGGCTTCCCGGGGAATCGTCTCGAGCGACTCTCTGGAAATGGAGCGCTTTTGAAGCAAAGACCCGCCCAAATGCACGAGCGGATCAAACACTCCGTTGGTCACGCGGCCAAACCGCACCACCGATTTGCGACCGGCTCCGCCCACTCCGCCGGCATCGTGACAGGCCACGCAGGAGACATCGTTGAAAATGGGTCCCAATCCGCCCTCGGGCCGTTCTTCCTTGATGAACTCGGCACGTCCGTCCTGAAATTCCGCCAGCTGCGCGGCACTGATGCCGGCCAGCGGCACCGAAGGCCTCCTCGGCAGGGGAGTTCCTGGATTTGGCGCACCCGGCGGAGGCGGAAGCGGCGCGGACACATTCAAAAGAGGCGGCGGAGGAGGCGTAGCCCCACTGGGAGGCGGAGGCAGGGGGGCGGGAGCCGCCATCACAGAGGCCGTCAGACTCAATCCAACGATAATTTGGGAGGATATGGTTTTCATCGCTTTGGGTTTTTGTGGCTCCCCGAAGGCGGGAGTGATGCCCCAAAGCTAACCGCAGGAGTGTAAAGACCGTGTGTCCCCGCCCCCTGAGAATTGTGAAGCAATTGTAAATCCCTCCGGATTTCCCCTCCCCGGACTGCACCTCGTGGGGTTTAAGTCCGCCAACTAACGCCGCCCCGGAGAACTTCCTGGTCGGCCCTTCACCGTCTAACTCGCCCGCGCCTATATTTCGCCGAGTGCGAACAACACAGCCGCCTCGCGATCCCGGTGCGCCTCTTCGTCCAGCACAGGCACAAAACGCGTCCCTTGCGGCAATTCCGGCAAATCGACCCAGGAACGACAGCCCCCATACTGGGGAGCGTCCGGGAAGACAAAGGTGGGAACCAGCCGGTAGACCCGCACGAAAGCCAGGCTGACGGAGCGCTTACCTTCATACACAAATCGTTCTTGGATCAAGTGTTCCGCCCAGAGATGAAACGGGTCCAGTCGCCTGACCTGTTCCCAGTCGGTGAGATCCCGGGTCCATTCCACCACAACCCGGTAAGCGATGGAGTGTTCGCCTTGAGGCAAGCACGGCAGAGCCGTGTCGGGAGGGAGTTTGAGCTTGGAAACCTGTTCGTGGAACAAGGTTGGAAACAGCAAAAACTCCGGGTGCTTGAACAGAAACCCGGCCCGGCCCTCGGCAATCCCACCCTTGCGCAAAATGACACTCTGACGACCGTCTCCGAGAGCCTCGCAGACCAGCGCCCACTCCTTAAACCCAACATCCATAACCATCTATCGAGCGGCGCGCTGGAGGCGCTTAAGCTTCCCCGCAAGAGCCGCCTTCGCCGCAGAGCTCATGCGGTCGATGAATAAAACCCCATTGAGATGATCGAGTTCGTGCTGCACCGCCCGGGCCAGCAATCCGGTGGCTTCGAAGTCCACCCCCTTCCCGTCCAGGGTCTGGGCCTGGCAGCGGATCTTGGCCGGGCGCAAAATATCAGCGTTCATTTTCGGGAACGAAAGACAGCCCTCTGTGTCGACTTCCTTCTCCTTGCCGGGTTCGACCACAGGATTCAGAAGCACCATCGGCATATAATCGGCCAGATTGACTGGCTGCCCGTTGACCCACATCGCGCTGGGCCGGTCTTCGGAGTCGGCCACGTCCACAACAGCCATCTGCAAGGCGACCCCGACCTGTTGGGCGGCAAGGCCCACGCCGTCCGCATGCCGCATCGTATCCAGCATATCTTTGGCAAGAGTCCGCACTTCCTCGGTCACTTCCCCGACCTTGGCTCCCACGGCCCGTAACACCGGGTCACCGAACATCACAATGTCTCGAATCATTTGGCACGCTCCATAAAGGCTGTGAGGCTACCCTTTACACCCGAATCCTTCAATCCATCCAAAACTTTCAGGATGATTCCAAAGGGCGCATCCTTGTCGGCATTTAAGGCCAGGGCGACATTGGCATCCTTCTTGACGATCTCGACCAGCAACGGTGCCAGTTTTTCCAGAACCACGGGCGCATTGTCCAAAAACAGCTGGGAATCTTTGGTGATGGTTAACACCACTGGCTCCCGCTTGGGCTGGGCCATGGTGGAGGCTTTGGAATCGGGCAGGCTAATTTTGACCGTCGGCTGGGCTTTCCGGAAGTTACTGGAAACGAGCACGAAAATTAACAGGATCGCAAAGATATCAATCAACGAGACGATGAGCACCTGCGGACTGCGGCGACGTCTGGGATAGAAATTCATAAGAGCTTTACAGCAACCGGTTATTGCACTGCGCGCTCCGAAGAGCCCCCGGCCTTGCCGCCTTCGTAACATTTGCTCAAGAGCAGCGAAGCGATCCCCTCCATCTCCGAGGCGAGGGTCTCAACTTTGCGTACAAAACAACTGTAAGCCACCAGACAGGGAATCGCGATTGCGAGCCCAACGACCGTGGTGCTCAGAGCTTCGGCAATCCCGCTCGCGATCACGTGCGGATCACTCTGACCGGCAGCCGAGCCAAAGGCGCCGAACACTTTCACCAACCCGGAGACCGCCCCCAAAAGACCAAGCAAGGGCGTGATTCCCACCAAAATTTCCAGCACAAACAACCCCTGTTCCAACCGCACGACCTCGCCCCGGGCCACGACCTGCACGGCATCCTGGTTTTCAGATCGCGAAGCCTTCGTGTGTTTCAAGGCCACCTGAAGAATCCGGCCCATGGGAGAACGGTCCGAGGCCAGAAGTGACGTGAGACGGGCGGTGGAATTCTCCGCCTGAGAAGCCAGCCGCTGCACTTCCTCTTTCAGAACCGGAGGCACGGCAATATCGCGACGCAACCCAATCAGACGCACGACAACAACGGCCAGTCCGACGACCGAGCAGAAGGCCAGGAGCATCATAAAAACGCCGCCCTGGAGGATGAATTGGACTATTGAGGAGGCAGTCTCAGGGATGGGATTCATGAATGGTTAATAAAGGGAAAAGGTAAAAGGGATCTCAAGTAAACCGTCACGCAGCAAAGGTTCGGCTTCCACTGGCGGCGGCTGCAGTAAAGCGGCTTGTACGGCCTCTAGGCACAGGTCGGAGAACTGCCGGTTCGCCGTACTCCGCTCAATAGTGACCTTACGCACCTTGCCTTCGGGGGAAATCCAGAAACGCACCTTCACAAGCCCCGTCTCCAGAGAATCCATCCGGTTCTTCACCAGAGCATTCCATTGGGCACCGATCGCCCCGCTCACCGCCTTCATATACACGGCCATGGGGGTTTTGGAGGCGTTCACTCCCAATTTTCCGTTCTGGGCCAACCCACCTTTCACCTCGGTCCGCTCTTTGCCTTCCTCAAACAAATTGTCGACGTTTTCGGATTCGGAAGCTGTTTTGCTTGGCGCGGCTTGGGGGGCGGCCGGCTTCGGACTGGGGGTACCGAGTTTACTCACCGACGACGGGCTGGCCGCGACCCTGCGGAATACCAGCTCCCCACCCAGTTCAGCAATATCCTCGAGCCGTTCCACTTCGCCACCAGCCTGATGTTTGGCAGCCTGCTTCTTGGAAGCGACCGTCGTTTTGGGACCCGAGTTCTGTCCCGCCAGCTTGGAAAGGGACGGAGCGGGCTTTGGAGGTTGCGCATCCAGAACGCCCAATTTGACGTCCTGTTTGATGAGGACCTTCTCCACCGCATTGGTCCGCCCGCTCACCGTCGGCAGAGGCGCGTTTCCGGTGGGCCTCTGCTGGCTTCCAGCCGCCAGATTCCGGTCCGATTGAAAAGCCGGGACAAGCGGATCGGTTTTGGACTCGAGTAATCCGGCCGAATCCATCCGGGGTTTTCCCACGAGCTGATCCAAAGGCAACACCACCTTTTCCGGCAGGGCAGGTGTGACGGTTTGAATAATGATATCCACCGAGTTCGGCGGTTTTTCGGGAGCCACCAGCAAGTTGTCAATCCAGCCGCTCTCCACACTAAGCCACAACACTAACGCCCCGAGATGCAACAACACCGACCCAACCAACCCAACCGTGGCCTGCTGTTTGGGCGGCTGCGCGTTGACATCCGGGAAGGCGTTCAAGGCACGCCGCAACACTCTGGGAAGCCCGAATTTCATGCCAGAAACACCGGGCGCACAACGCCCTGGCTCATTTCACCAAATACTTCGTAAACAGACAGCTGCGCACACCACTCCACCTCCGCCTGCCGGCCCTTGGCCAGCAGCGCCCGTCCGTTGCGGGCCGCAGCAAGAGCCGCCAGTGGCTCGGGCCATAACCGGGAAGTAGCGTGGGCCACGCGCGCAGAATCGCTCCAGTCCGCCCCTTCAAAATCCGATAGCAGACGTCCCGCCGCCCACACATCTTCCAGCGCAAGGGTTTCAAAGGTGCCCGCACAAACCAGCAGCACATTCTCGGGCGCCATTTTTCTTAAAACCCTGGAGATGGCCCCCAGGTTTAAAACCGCCCCGACCAGGACCCGCTCCGCTCCGGCGCAAGCCCTCAGCGCCACCGTTCCGTTCGTGGTCGTCGTGATGATCCGGCGGCCCTGGCACTGCCTGTATTCAAAGGGCGAATTTCCCAGATCAAACCCTTCGATTCGTTCCCCATACCGCTCCCCGCCTAATAAAGCCTGCGGCTGCAGCCTTTTTTGCTCCAGCGCCTCTTCAATGGTGCTTACCGGCACAATCCCCTCCGCCCCAAATACCAATCCCGTAACCATGGAGCTCGTCGCCCGTAACACATCAAACACCACACAAGTGGTGCGTGAGAGATCCCGAATCGCAAGTTGCGAAATCTCAGAGGGTTCGAGTGCGACGTCTATGTTCATGAAGATTTGGCAGAGCCACGTTTGGAACCGGCTCCCGTGGACCGGCGACTATTCCACGTGATCCTCGCATGATGAAAGAGGTATTGCTGGGCGTACCCACCATAAGGGCCGAAATATTCCGCACAAAACGTGCGAATTTGCGCCGCAGTCACTGTTTTCCGACGCGGGAAATACTTTTCGCGAATGACACGCTCAATCCAGACGTCCACCGGAAATGAGCGAAGCCGTTCAAATCCAAAAAGAAGCGCACAGTTTGCCACCTTCTCCCCCACGCCCGGCAACCGACACAGCTCCTTCTGTGCGGCCTCATCCGCCATTCCGGCCACTTCAGTCAGATCCACCTCTCCGGAAGCCACCATTTTGGCCGCTCCCAACAGGTTCTTTGCCCGATACCCCAGCGCACAAGCGCGCAGATCCCCTTCCTCCAACGCCGCAAGCGCCTCGGCTTCCGGATACGCAAACAGCGTGTGTTCCCCAAGGCTCAACCGCCTTCCGTACCGCCGCCGTAGCGTGTGCGAAATTTGGGCAATGTGGGCCACCTGCTTCATCGAGGAGGTGATAAAGGTCGCCACCGCCTCCCAGGCCGGCTGGCGCAAAATCCGCATACCTGCGCAAAAGACGGCCGCTTCCTGCAAGGTCGGGTCTTTGGGGAAACTGGCGTAGATCTCTTCCAGCGGATGATCCAGAGCCAGGTACCTCCCGGAGGCAGCGGCAGCCTCCGGGTTGACAAAAACCTCCGCTCCGCGCTGCTCCATATACACGGGTGTATTGCCGATCGCCCCCAGCCAACCCTCGCCCTGCGCCACCCAGTGAAAAGCCTGGCCACTGCCAAGCGTGAGTTTCAGATCCAGCGATACGGCAGGTAATACGACGAGTTCCACGAATCCTCCCCGGTGCGGGTTTAGTGGATAAAATAGCTGAGATTTTCGAGCTCCGCAGCCAGGTCCACATTGTTGACCACGACATGCTCGGGCACTTGTAGAACGGCAGGCGCAAAATTTAACATTGCCTGTATCCCACATGCCACAAGCTCGTTAGCCACCTCCTGAGCCACCGTTCCGGGGAGTGTCAGGATCGCTATTTTAATCCCACGCTCGTGCACAAACGCTTCGATTTCCTCCATGGGATAAATCTTCACCGCATGTTCCCTCGGCCGGCTCCGCAACGGTTCGGCGTCAAAGGCCGCCACGACCTCAAATCCCTGGCGTGCAAAACCGACATACCCGAGAAGCGCCGAACCGAGCTGGCCGACTCCCACCAGAATCACCGGCTGCAAACACGCCGTTCCGAGTACCTCCCCCAGTTTCCTGGATAATCCTTCCACGGCGTACCCCAAACCACGGGTGCCAAAATGCCCGAAATACGCCAGATCCTTGCGCAACTGGGTGGACTTCACCCCCGAGGCCTTTGCCAGAGCTGCGGAAGAAACCGTTTCAATCCGGTTGGCACGTAAACGCTGCAGGGCCCGGTCATAAAGCGAGAGGCGATAAACCGTTTTTCGGGGTATGGATCCTTTGATCATTTGTGAAATCGTCGCTGCATGTAGATTAACATTCGGAGAGGCGGAAAACAAAGACTTACAACTGCCTCCATCCCGAGGTTGCTCCGTGTTAGACTTTCACCGACACTCTTCACCCCCCCTTTTGCTCATTCAAACCGCCCTATCCCATGCGCCTTAATCGCTACCTCGCCGCCGCAGGCCTCGGCTCCCGCCGCAGCGTCGAAGCCATCATCCTCGAAGGCCGCGTTCGGATTAATGGCCGATACGTCGAAGATCTCGGCACAGTGGTCAACCCCGGGGACGTCGTCAAAGTCGGCAACCGCGTCGTGCAAGTCCAGGAAGTCATCCACGCCGTGCTCTACAAACCACGCGGCTTTTTGTGCACCGCCTCCGATGAACGCGAGCGCCGCACCATTTTCGATCTCCTTCCTCCAGACTGGCCGCGCGTCTACCACGTCGGCCGGCTCGACATGGAAAGCGAAGGCCTGCTCGTGGTCACCAACGACGGCGATCTCTCGATGGCTCTGACCCATCCCAAATTCAAAATCGAAAAGGAATACGAGGTCACCCTCGACAAACCTTTTAATCCCGACCACCGCGACAAGCTTCTGCGTGGTTTTCATATCGAAGGCGGACGCGCCAAAATGGAAGAGGTCGACATCATCTCTCCCAACAAGCTGCGGGTGGTTCTCGCCCAGGGTATCAAACGGCAAATCCGCATCATGATGTACGAATGCGGCTATGAAGTGGAAAACCTCCGCCGCGTGCGTATCGGCTCCATCTGGATCGACAAGCTGCGCGCCGGCATGTGGCGCATGCTTTCTCCCAAAGATGTCGCCGATCTCAAAGCCGGCCGTTCGGCCAGACGGCGTGAAGAGAGCCACGCCCCACTTCCCCGCGAAGAGGTGATCCGCCCCTCGTCGGCAGCCAAGGAAGCTCCGACACGCGGCTCCCGCCCACAGACGCGCCGCTCAGCCGACTCCGCTGGAGCGCGGCCCGAACGCCCGTGGCGCCGCACCGAACGCAGTTCGACCCCACGCAGGGCCCCCAGAAGGGACGCGTAGACTGGCCAGATTGGACTGGGCTCGGAGGGCGCTAAAACGGCACCCCAACCACAGGGTGAGCAGAAACGGACGTCTGTTGCGTCTGCATGCCAAACAACAACAGATAATTGGGCACCTATACCACCTCTTCCATTCCAGGATTTGGGCTAAGCGGTAACCGGTTCGACGATCATTCCGTCTTCGAAATGGATGATGCGGTCGGCGATGTCGAAGATGCGGCTGTCGTGGGTGACGAGGAGGATCGGGCAGCCGCGCTCGCGGGCGAGTTGGCGAAGAAGTCGCACGGCGTCATGTCCGCTTTGTTTGTCGAGCGAGGCGGTGGGTTCGTCGGCGAGGACGAGGCGTGGCTGGTGGACGAGCGCGCGGGCGATTGCGACGCGCTGTTTTTGCCCACCGGAGAGCGATGACGCGAAGTCATGCAAGCGCTGACCGAGACCGACCTCGCCGAGTAACACGTCGGCCCGGGCGAGGCGCTCGGTGCGCGGCAGGGTGGAGTTTTCTCCGAAGGCCAGGGCGACGTTCTCCCTTGCGCTAAGGAAGGGCAGCAGATTGTGCATCTGGAAGATGTAGCCGACCTCGCGGCGAATGGTGCGGCGCGCTTCTTCATCGGCGTCAGCGAGTTCCCGATCGAGGACGCGCATTCGGCCGGCCTGCATTTTGCGCAGCGCGCCAACGAGTGTGAGCAGGGTGGTTTTTCCCGACCCGGATGGACCAGTGAGAAGGACTATCTCGCCCGGCAGGATGTCCAGGCTCACTCGGCGTAGGATCGTGCGGCGGGTCGCGCCTTCGCCGAAGGCAAACTCCAGGTCGTGAGCGGAGACGATGGGCTTCATAAGATCAGAAAACGTCGGCCGGATCGGCGGCGCGCAGGCGGCGGACAGCGAGCAGCGCGGAACCGAGACACATGGCGAGCGTAAGAAGGAAGACGCCGGCGAGACGGTCGAGCGGCAGATTCATCGGGAGAAAGGCAACCTCGCGGACGATCGCGTAGAGCCCGGCGGAGATGGCGACGCTGGGCACGAACCCGAGGACGCCGAGGATGAGCGCGGCGGCACCGACGAGCGTGACGAGGAACCGGTGAGAATAGCCGATCGCCTTGAGCGTGGCGTATTGCGTGAGGTGGTTGGCGATCTCGGTGTAGAGCACCTGATACACGATGACCACGCCGACGATGAGCCCCATGATTACGCCGAGCGAAAAGATTGCGCCAATCGGCGAGTTATTTTCCCAATACTGGCGCTCGACGCCGACGAACTCCGCGTGGGTAAGCACGCGCACGTCCTCCGGCAAGCGCTCTCGCACTGCGGCGCGAACGGCTTCCACACTTGCGCCGGGCCGGAGGGTGAGGATGCCGATGTCCGGTCCGGTGAGTGCGCGACCGCGGAAGAGTCGCATGAAGGTGGCTTCGTTGGTGATGAGATTGCCGTCGGCGGTAAAGCTGACGCCGAGCGCGAAAGTGCCTGTGATTTCGAGCCGTCGTTCGTTCACCTGCACGGCGAGTTTTTCCCCGCGCCGTAATGCGCCGGGCACGTCGCCAAACTCGGGGCGGGAGCCTTGATCGAAGAGAGCGACGTCATCGCGCTTCAGCAGTGACAGGACCGCTCGCACGCCGGGAAATTTGATCGGGGCGCTGACTGGATCGACGCCGAAAATCAACGTCGCGCGGCGGCTGGCATTCCACGGATTTTTCCACGAACCGGTGCCGATGTAGAACGGGCTGACACTGGTGACACCATCGACGGCGAGCGCTTGATGGAGACGCGAACGGGGAAAGCTGTGAGTCTGCATGAGCGTGTCAGTATTGCGATGCACCAGGAAGAGTTCGCCGGTAAGGCCCGTCTGCACCAACGTGGCACTGTCGTAGAGAGCGCGCTTGAAGCCGAGCTGCGCGAAGATCAGCACGCAGGCGAAGATGACGCCAGCGACGCCGGTCGCGAGCTTCACCGGATGATGCGCGAGCTGGCTCCAGGCGAGGCGGAATGCGTCCTTCATTGAGCGGTGAGTTGCAAGGTGGGAGAACCGATGACTACCTGCACCTGGCGGTTGGTCATCCGTTTGAGAAGGCGTGCCCCTTCGGCGTCGAGGCGCAGGCGGACTTCGACGACGCGGCTGTCGATATCCGCGACGGGGTCGGTGCCCTGGACTTCCTTTTTCTTCACCATCCAGCCGACCTGATGAACGGTGGCTCGGAGTCGCTCGGAGAGGCCGGGCACGATGATCTCAGAGGCCAGGCCAGGCCGCAGAGCGGCGGCGTCGGTCTCGTAGATTTCCGCGACCACATTCATCTCCGAGATATCGGCGAGTTCGAGCACGCCCTTCGTGTCGGTGGCTTCCCCGGGCATGACGGTAACACGCAATACCGTGCCGGCGATGGGCGCGCGGATCTCCTGCAGGGCCACCTCCGCGTGAGCCTGGGCGATGGCGGCCCGAGCTTCACTTACCTTTGCTTCGGCCACGGCGACGTCCACGGCGCGCACTTCCGCGAGAGCGGCGAGTTCCTGCTGCGCGGCACGGAGCTCCGCATCGGCGACCTCCAGTGCCATGGCTTTCTCCTCGGTTTCGCTCGGTGTCAGGATCTTCTGGGCGTGGAGTTGCCGCGAGCGGTCGAAATTGCGCCGGGCCTGCCCTTCTTGGGAAGCCGCCCGGAGTTGCCGAGCCTCGGCAGCGCGTAGTTCGCCGCTCTTCGCCCCAGCTTGCACGCGGAACAGTTCCGCAGTCGCACTCTCCAGCACAGACTCGGCCGAGCGCACCGCGGCCTGCGCTTTCTCCCGACCCGCGAACCAGCCGAGGAGCTGCCCCTGGGTCACGAAATCGCCTTCCTCGACGAGGAGAGACTCGAGGCGCGGATTGCTGAGAAAGTCAGGCGGAGCGACTTTGCGGATGCGGCTCGCGGGTTCAACCCGACCGAGCGCGGAGGCGATCGCGACGGCGGGCGGCGCAGGCTTCTCCGGCTCGGCCCTGATGAAACGACCAAAAAGGAGCACGCCGCCCAGAATGGCGACGATCGCGATAGCAACAATGAGTTGGTGTCGTTTCATGCCTTCGTGGAGGTGAGTTTTTGGAGAAAGGCGAGGGTATCGCGAAGCGCCGTCTTCGAAGGTCGGTAGAGGCCGAAGAGGTGCCAGAAGGTGAGTCCATCAATCGCGGCCGCAACAGTCAGCGACACGCCTGGCGGCAGACCGTCGTCGCCAAGTTCTTTCATCCACTTGGAGAAGGCACGCTGGAGCGGCGCGAGCAACTCCGGGTTGCTCCCGGAAGCAGCCAGCAGAGCGGCGCCTACAGCATCGCGGCGGTCATCATGGCCCCGGCCGGTGCTGTTCGCCCATTCTACGATCATCGCGCGCGTCGCCCGACCCGCTCCGGCAGGCTCGGCGGCGTAGGCCTGGTCCAGGTCGGCTTCAATTCTGCAGACGATGGATTCCACGAGCGCCACGATGAGCGCCTCCTTGCTCACGAAGTGGTAGAGCAACCCGCCTTTGCTAATCCCGGCGGCGGTTGCCACGGCATCGAGGGTCAAATGGGTGACGCCCTGTTCGAGAATCACGGTCTCGGCGGCGGCGAGTAGTTTTCCGCGGGAATCAAGGGAGCGCTGCGCTTTGGGCATAAGCAAGGGACTATACCGTCTGGACGGTACAGTAACTGTTTATCTTCGAATTTTTAAACTGAAGAGCACGCAGCGAGACCGGATTGAGGGATGCTTTCGGGCGGCCAGCAACAGCAGCTTGCCATCGGCCAGGACCTGATGCGGCAACTTACAACCGCCAAACCTTGGGTCCTTTGGCTAAATTCACACACCCTCGCTGCGTCGCTGTCTGTTTTCACTCACCATAAACAGAATCTAAAACCCGCCACCAAGCGAACACACAAACACTCTCAATTAACTATTGGCCATAGCCTTACGATTCATCAATATCATTCATACCCCCCATGAATAATACTTGGCATGGCCGTTGCTAAAGGTGGACCCGCTGCGATTGCGGCACTTCACACCACCCAAAAAGCACACCATGATTAAACCGC
Organism: Akkermansia muciniphila; assembly: GCA_945883955.1. Taxonomy (GTDB): domain Bacteria; phylum Verrucomicrobiota; class Verrucomicrobiia; order Chthoniobacterales; family Chthoniobacteraceae; genus Chth-196. The sequence goes on along the minus strand of CAMCYN010000002.1, from coordinate 4,171 downwards.
GCACAAACCGTCTCCGAGGATCCCTTCATTACGGCCTTCTCGGCGTCGCACTTGGTACGGCCTGCTCTGCCTCTGCACTGGATGACAGCTCCAAATTCGCCAAGCTGGAACAGGAAAACCAGATGCTGAAAAAAAGGCTCGATGCGATCGAGTCTAAGCTCAAGCCGAGCCAGTCGTCCTCAGCAGCCGCAGCACTGGAACAACCCTTGAGTGTCGGCGCACTTTCCAAGATCACCCTAAGCGGCTTCGTACAAGGTTCCTACTTTTACGACATGTCCAATCCCGGGACAAAACCCGGTGGTGGCGTGAATTACTCGCCGGGCTACCTGTGGAATCAGTCGGGCAACCTGTCGCTGAATCGGTTCAAGCTCACACTGGCCTCGCAGCCCGTGAAGCGGAGTGGCGACGACTTCAGCGCGGCCTTCCGGACTTCGCTCATGTTCGGAAACGACGCCAACTTTTTGAACACCGTGTCCGCCGGATACGGCAATGTGCGCGAGGGGTATATCGAACTGAACGTACCCATCGGGACGGGTTTGAACGTGAAGGCTGGACAGCTCATCTCGCTGTTGAACTACGAGTCCGGGGATGGCGGTGCTGCTAACGACAACTTTTCCCAGGGAACCCAGTGGTGGTTCACCGGAAGCGGCCCGCAGACAGGCGTTCAACTCGGCTACAACCTCACGGAGAAGGTGGACGTGAAGGTACGCTTGCAGAACCAGATCTGGGGGGTCGGAACGCTGGACCCGGATCAAGACAAACTTCTGCTGAGCTCGATCAACTACAAACCGACCGCGGACACCTGGATAAGCCTTCTGGGCTTCACCGGCAGACAGGGCGCCAGCGCCCACATGTATGGGGGTTCGATTCTTGCCGGAACTAGCCTCACCCCGGACTTCCACGTCGGCACAGAACTGGATTTGTGGAACTACCGCCAAAACGCAAAAAACAGTCAGGCGTACTCCACAGGCGCCTGGCTCTCGTACAAGGTCACCGAAAAGTTCAAACCCGCTCTGCGGCTTGACTACCTGAGCGACTCCTCGGGAGCATTCACTGGCGGTAACAGCGCGCCGTTTTTCCCGATTGCAGGCGGCCGTGACGTCACCGGCATCACGCTCACCCTCAACTACTCGCCGCTCCCTAACCTCAAGATCCAGCCGGAAATCCGTTTTGATCACTCCAGCGTTGCCAAGGATTTCGGAAGCCAGAGCGACCGCGTCATCGTCGGCGTCGGCATGACCTACGCCTTCTAATTCCTTGCGGAGAAGGGCTAAGCCGATCCTGTCGGCCCCCTTCTCCGCCTTGTCCTTCCCCACTGCTCAGGAGCGCTCTGCGCTCCACCTCTACAACCAACCCAGCCGCCTTATTATAAACGGCTTCCATTAGTCCCATTACCCAAATCCTGTCTTCCATGAAGTTCCTTAATTCCTCCGCCAAAGCCCTTCTGGCCACCGCTACCCTCGCCTTCGTTCAACCCGTCCTCGCCGCTGATACCGTTAAGGTCGGCGTGCTTCATTCCCTGAGCGGCACGATGGCTATCTCGGAAACGTCCCTGCGCGACGTGCTCCTTTTCACCTTCGACGAAATCAACGCCAAGGGCGGCGTCATGGGCAAAAAGATCGAACCCGTCATCGTAGACGGTGCCTCCAACTGGCCGCTTTTCGCTGAAAAAGCCAAACAGCTCCTCGAAAAAGACAAGTGCTCGGCCGTATTCGGCTGCTGGACCTCAGTGTCCCGTAAATCCGTGCTGCCCGTGTTTGAAAAGAACAACGGCCTCCTATTCTATCCTGTTCAGTACGAGGGCGAAGAAGAGTCCAAGAACGTTTTCTACACCGCTGAAGCCGTCAACCAGCAGGCTACACCTGCAGTCGACTACATGCTCGCCCAGGGCAAAAAGAAATTCTACCTGCTCGGAAGCGACTACGTTTACCCGCAGACCACCAACCTCGTTCTGCTCGAGTATCTCCTGAGCAAAGGTGTCCCGATTGAAAACATCGGTGGCGGCTTCAAAAAAGACGCTTCGGGCAAGATCATCTCCGCCGGGAAATACACTCCCTTCGGTCACATGGACTACCAGCAGATCGTCGCGGACATCAAACAGTTCGCTGCCGGCGGTAAAGCCACCGTCATCAACACACTCAACGGCGACACCAACGTTCCTTTCTTCAAGGAATACGCTGCAGCCGGTCTGAACGCTGAAAGCTGCCCTGTGGTGAGCTTCTCCATCTCCGAAGACGAGTTCCGTGCGCTGCCCGCCAAACAGCTCGTCGGTCAGCTCGGTTGCTGGACCTACTTCCAGTCCATCAAGTCGGACGCCAACAAAACCTTCACCACCAATTTCCAGAGCTGGCTCAAAGCCACCACGGTTGACGGCGTGAAGAAAGAAGGCCGCGTGACCTGCTCCCCGATGGTGCTCTCCTACGACGGAGTTTACCTGTGGAAAGCCGCTGTGGAGAAAGCCGGTTCTTTCGAAGTGGATAAAGTGCGCGCCGCTCTCCAGTCCGGGATCTCCTTTGACGGACCTGGCGGCAAAGTCACCAGCCAGAAGAACATGCACATGACCAAGAACGTGTTCATCGGCGAAACCAAAGCCGACGGACAGTTCAAGATCCTCAAGGAATACAAAGGTGTTGTGGGCGAACCCTGGCTCAAGGGCACCTTCAAGCCCAAGGCATAGTCGCGATCCGCTGACCTAGTCTGGAAAGGGCGGATTCAGAAATGGATCCGCCCTTTTTTTTAGCGACAAGCCCAACCTCGGATCGATCCCAACGGGCTCTGCTCGCCGCGGCACTTCCGCCGCTCCTTTCCTTTAGAAACTCGGGTTGCTTCCCCACCCTATGTTCTTCCAAACCGCACTCCGAATTTTCCTTCCCGTTTTCGCCCTCTGCCTTTGTTCAGTCCCGCTCCCGACCCTGGCCGCCGCCCAGACTCCGCTGGAGGCCATCTCCAAAGCCGTGCTCCTCGAGGACAAAAGCGACGAGCAGATCGCGCTGCTCCAGGCTCTGGAACCCTCCCCCGAAGCCGCCGCGCTTCTTAACCTTTGGAAAGAAGGCGGGATTTTCCTCTGGGAAAAACCCGATCACACCAAGGTAGCCGTCACTCTCGAGGAAGCCAAAGACGCCGACGAAAAACAGGCCGCGCTTTTGCTCGAAACCGGCAAACCAGCCCTCGACGCCGCCGGCAACCCACTCCGGCTTCTTGCCTCGGACCTGACCGCCGCCGAAACCGACTCCGCACTACGCGGCGCCATGAAGGCCCTTATCGACATGGCGGGGCTCGTCTCGCCAGATAAAAAGGCACGTCTGCACGCCGTTGAAACGCTTGGTATGGAACAGGAAGCCTCGCGTCTGCCGATTCTGCAAAAGGTGGTTCAAAAGGAAAAGGATCCGCAGGTCCAGCGCGCCCTCACCGAAGCCATCGCCCTAACCGAACTCAAGGACGACAACGCGGAAGTCAAAGTGCGCGCCTGCAGGGTGCTCGGAGAACTGGGCTCCATCCGTTCCCAGGACGCACTTCAGGCTCTGAGTAAAGAGTCCGACGGCGCAGTTCAGCGCGCCGCATTGGAGGCGCTTCATAAAATTTCGCTCCACGTACAGAAGGTCAACACCTTCGGCACCCTCTTCCGCGGCCTTTCACTCGGGTCGGTGTTACTCGTGGCCGCACTCGGCCTGGCGGTGACCTTCGGCTTGATGGGTATAATTAATATGGCCCACGGCGAAATGATCGCCGTCGGCGCTTACACGACCTACGTCGTCCAGTGTGTGTTCGGGCCGGGCCTTCAAGTGTCGCCCTTTGGAATTGCCATGAGCCTGCCCGGACTCCGGGCCACGGGCTGGCTTTACGACAGTTATTTCATCCTCGCGATTCCCCTCTCCTTTCTCACGGCGGCTCTTGCGGGCATTGTGCTCGAAAGGACGGTGATCCGTTTCCTTTACCGCCGGCCGCTCGAATCGCTTCTCGCCACCTGGGGTGTTTCCCTAGTCGTTCAGCAGCTTTTCCGGCTGACCTTCGGAGCCAACAATGTCCAGGTCGCCTCGCCCTCCTGGCTTTCCGGGAACTGGACCATCAGCGATGTTAGCTTCGGCTGGAACCGTCTCTTTGTGATCAGCTTTGCCATCACCATTGTGTTCGGTGTTTTCCAACTGCTCTCCCGCACCCCGCTCGGCCTGCT
>CAMCYN010000001.1 GCA_945883955.1 Akkermansia muciniphila | reverse complement strand
GGCTCACCGGGCTCACCGGGCTCACCGGGCTCACCGGGCTCACCGGGCTCACCGGGCTCACCGGGCTCACCGGGCTCACCGGGCTCACCGGGCTCACCGGGCTCACCGGGCTCACCGGGCTCACCGGGCTCACCGGCGGCGCAAACTACGAGCCTCCATTTCGGGAAGTGGTGTCTCACTCACAATCCTTCCTGTGAGCTCAAAACAATGCGCGGCTCCCCTCTCGCATCACACAGCCCAAAGGCGGCCATAAACCAGACACCACAAACCAGATGGTGAACTATCATTCGGCATCGTCGGTCAAAGGAGCAAACCGGTTGTATTTCAGCCATTCCCCCAGGCTATGAATCATGGCTATTAGTTCATCCATTGTGCTCGGCTTTACCACAAAGGCGTTTGCCCCCAAATCGAAAGACATATTTACATCCTCACTACGCACCGATGCTGTGACAACTACGATGACTAGTCTCTTTATTGCTTTCTTGGAACGGACCCAGCTTAAAACATCAAAGCCATTCCGCTTCGGCATCTTTAAGTCCAGCAGCATCACTGTGGGTAATGGATAGGCCCGCCTGTCACAATACACGCCATCCCCGTTCAAGTACGCGATAGCTTCCTCCCCATCTGAAAGCTCCTGTAACAAAACAGGAGCACCAGCCTTTCCAAAGGCAATCCGGGTCAGGAATCGATCGTTATCACTGTCGTCAACCAAAAGGAATGTATGGGTTTCATTCATTCTTACAGGCCTCGAACGCCATAGTGGCGTAGGTAAACAGGTGGCGTATTAGCGGTCATAGATATTAGACGCCGGGTTATTATGCAATCTGGCCAGTCGCTATTTAGACCCTCCCAAGTCCAGCCAAAATCGGCATCCACCGCCCACAACCGATTCCACGCCGACCAGACCGCCCATCCGTTCCACTCCTTTCTTCACAATCGCCAATCCAATTCCGGTCCCCCCATACCGTTCGCCGTGCAGACGCGTAAACGGACGGAAGATCTGATCCCGATGCGCGGCGTCAATGCCGATTCCATTGTCTTCGACCCAGACACGAACGGTTGGCCCGCGTGTTTCCGTCCACAATCGAAGCGAAGGCGCTTCCTTGTCCGGGTCGGTAAACTTGAGCGCGTTACTCACCAGGTTAAACAAGACCTGGCGCAGCGTCATTTCGTGGGCCAGTACGGCAGGCCACGGGCCGATGTTTTCAACCTGGGCTTTTTTGTCCTGAATTTCCTTTTGCAAACGAACCAGCACCGATTCCACCAGAGGCTCCAGGCTGACCGGCGTCAGCTTCACGCGCAACTGGCTTACCCGGCTAAAATCCAAGAGATCGCCTAACATCGCATCCATAAACTCAGCCGCTTTGCTGATGCGTTTGGCGAAGTCGCTGGCTCCTTCGCTTAGAGCAGTACACTCCTCCAGCAACATGCTCGAAAATCCCTGCATCGCCCGGAGTGGAGCCCGCAGGTCATGTGCGATCGTGTACACGAACGCCTCCAGCTGACTGTTGGTCGCCCGCAACTCGGCAGTCCGTTGCAGTACCAAACTTTCGAGCTGCCCGGCGCGATCCTCCAATTGTTTCTTTGCCCCCTGAAGTTCGACCTCCACCCGCTTTCGCTCAGTCACCTCTGCCTGTAATTCCGTGTTCGACCGATCGGAGGCCTCCGCAAGTTTATGCTGTCGGACCGAGCCCAGAATCAGCGCCTCATTCATAGCGAGTGTATTTTCCTGAATATGCCCGGTCTCGCTCACCTGTAACTGTAAAATAACCCCGAACCGGCCCTCCCCGACATCGACCGGCCACATTAGGTAGGCCCACGAGAGCAGGGATGTATCGGAATCCTGAGCCTCCCGGTATTGCGTGGCATTGCCGGTTAAGAAAACATCCTCGAGCAGCTTTAGCCCTTTGCCCTTTCCCGGCAATAACTCGTGGATACTTTGCCCATCAATCGCCTCTTTCGGTTTACCCAGCAAAGCGCAGAATGCGGGATTCACATACCTCACCAATTGATCACCGCCTGAAACCAATACCACTGGTATAGGGGCCTCTTTCCAGAGGGCCGTACACCCGGAAATAAGTGCGTCCGCTTCTTTTCCATTCGTGGAATACACGATGCGATCCATAGGGCTGGAGTTAAGGGGTTGATTTTGGTTCCGGGGACACTTCCTGACGTCCATAAACCCGTTCGGGTAGTCCGGTGCTTAATTTTTCATAATCTGTTCGCCGCGGATCTATGATCACCATGCCTTTTTCAGTAATGATATACTCGCGGATATCTTTGCTGTGGTTTCCGCCCCTCATTTTTATAACCACCAAAACCTTCCGTAGCTGGCCGTCTATTTCTACATATCTGAGGCGGATAATGTCATCGGTTAGAAATGAAATCGCATAGTGGCTAAATTGAAGGGACTGAAAATTGTCCTCGACCTCCACCGTACTGAGGATGGTCACCCCCGCACCCGTCAACGCCCCAATCATGCGATAAAGCGATTCCCTAAAGTCCGCCCGGAAACCGGGGGCCAAAGCCATTTCAAAACCCACGAGTGAATCAATCACCAGCCGCTTAGCTCCAACCCTGACTATCGCATCCAAAATCTCTTGCATGGTTTCTTCCACGGACAGGTCCAGCGGACGCAAATACAAAATCTCCAGGGACCCTTTCTGTTGTGGCGTCTTTAAATCCAGGCCGAAGCCGTGGGCTCTGCCTATGTAACCGTCGGGTTCCTCCTCGAATATGGCCATAATAGCGGGCTCTCCGTTTTGTAGTCCCGCCTCAATAAACTGGGTCGCCAACGCTGACTTCCCGGTACCCGAGGGGCCCGCTACCAGGATGCTATCCCCTTCTAAAATTCCGCCCCCCATCATTTTATCCAGCTCAGGAATCCCAAAGGAAAGGCGGCGCTTTTTATCGCTACTATTACGGGGGCCAATCAACCCCATAGTCCGGGCAAAAGCCTGTACGCCATCACTCGTAATACGCATCGTATGTAATCCGGGAACCGTGGCCTGTCCCCGCAATTTCATGACTTGTAGCTTGCGGATCACGGAATTTCTTTCCACCTCCTGGGATAACCATACAATACCATCCGTCACAGTGAATATAGCGCTATGGCGAACTTCATCCGGAAAATATTCTCCAACCAAAAAGGAAGTGGTTTCCCAAGTGCTTAAAAATTGAACCAGTCGCTGCGCGAAGGACTGCGTTTCTGTCTCGTTTGCTTTCGCTGAAACGGCTCGCAGCACCGAGCGGAACGAGTCGACTACGACTATACCGGCCTTCGTAATAGTGACCTGTTTAATGATCTCCTGAAGCACCGCCTCCAAGTCATGTTCCATGACATGCTGCCCGAGGTTAAAGTACTGCACCGCTTTCCCGACTTTGGTTATATCAAAAAACGAATATTGCTGCTGATAACGCAGCATTTTTACGGAAGATTCACCCAACACGGTAAAATAAAGCGCAGGCGATTCGATCGTAGCGTTTTTAAAAACGATTTGATTCGCCAAGGTTGTTTTACCGCCCCCGGGAGCGCCGGCAATCATGTTGCAGGAAAATTCCGGAATTCCTCCTCCTATAATGTCGTCCAGACCGGGGACTCCCGAGGGTAACTTGCGAATGGTTACGGGTTCGGCTTTTTTTAACTTACCTTCAGAGCCATTGCCGTGATTGTTCGTGGCTTTGTTTTCCATAGTCCCATTTCCAAATTCACTAAGGATTACTCCTGTTGAAGTGCTGGCCATATTTCACCTAATAAGTGCAAGGTTAAAGTCTCCCCTATAAAAGCGGCGAGTAACTCCAGTAATTCGGTGAGTAACGCGACAGCCCCCGCCCTTACACTGCTTTCAGAGAGTAAAGCGACGGCACCCGCTTTAACACTGGTGTTTTCCCATTTGCTTTCGGCATCCCCGGCGTACTCCAAGGATCCATCTGGGTTTGTTTTTAAGAACTGAAGCCAAGCCGAATCATGCTGTGCGAGAAGTAAGGCGCGCGAAATTACGGCGTTAAACCCAAGCCCCCCCATAAGGCTAGCCATCTGTGCCTGGATTTTTTTAAATATATCGAGGCAAGAGCTTATATACAAATCAGCGTGGGCCCCTGGTTGTACCTCGCTGGCCACTATAGCCTCCGCTATTTGCCGCAACTTCGGGTTGATGGGGTTCATGCCGCCGTAGACGCATAGTTTTACCAGACTTTTATGCGAGGGAAGCACTCGCCCCCGAGGCACGTGCTCGCCCCTCCTCCTTTCCTCGCCTCCTGCGCCTCCTGCACCTCCTGCGCGTCGCCACTTTGAAGTGCTCGCGCCCATTGGTTCTCCCCCGTAAATCGCTCCCGGCCCATACCAACCACTACGGATCTGGGACCGCCTGCAGACGTAGCAATCTCACCGAAGCCCACACAACACGGCGCCCCTCTCCTCGCTGAATACAGAAAGTCCCGCGCCCCCCCAGCTACCTCGCCACGGGAACCGATCCACGAGCCGGAATCACACCTCCACCGCAAGGGAAACTTTCCTTAAGCCCACGAGCTTGGGACACCCCACCGAAAGCACCTTGATTGGCCCTAAAAATCGGCAAGGCCGATTGTTGCCCAAAATTTGTATTTCCAACACGTTATGTAGCGCGTTGCGCTGATCCCCTGCTGTCTTTGGCCCGCCCAGGAGCTTTGCCCCGCGAGTGGCTCCGGTGGCGACTTTTCAGGGCAAATCTACCCGTGACAGCGCGAGCTCTCCCCCAAAGCAAAAGACCCAGCCCGAGCCCGGCGAGAGACAACGGTTTCTGGCGTCCTTAAAAGGCGCCGTCAAAACGGCCGACAAGAAGCGCGAGGCGGCGACAGGCCGTGTCCAGACCCGTCGCCTTACCCGGTCGCAATTTGAACGCAGCGTGCAGGAGCTGCGGCACATCGATATGCCGTTCCAGGCCAACCTGCCCGAATATCCGCTAAACGACGGATTCACCACAGTCGCCAAAGGCCAGCAGGTTTCCGCCAACCAACTCGAAACCCACTATATGCCCGTGGTATTGGCCGGAGGCGGGTTCAAACACGGACAACATCTGGCGTTTGACCGGAAGGACAATTATCCGCTGCCGAATCTGTTCGTCTCGATACTGCAACGCATGGGAATGCCTATCGAAAAATTCGTGACCAGCACCTCGACGATGCGCGGGCTGGAGATGAGCTAAGGCGGCGGCGCGCGGAGGCGTCAGCCGCCTCAAGGTACGGTGAGCTTCAGTTCCGCGCCGTACAGCATGGTGCGGTCATTATCCGTGGCGGCCCATTTCGTGAGGACATTCAGGTCTTTGCCAACCATCCCGGCGTAAACCGGACGTCCATTGACATGAACTTCCACGGGCTTGGCAAAGTTCACGACTTCCGGCGACAGCAGCAACGTGAACTGCTCCACCCCCCTCGTCTTCACCTCAAACGTGTTCCCCTTCCGGACCGCAAAAACCCGGCCCGAGGGTTTACCCCGGGGAAACACCTCCAGATCATTCCCGGAGGTCTGCGGTGTGGTGTTGAGATCCTCCATCCAGATGTCCGAGGGCCGTTTGCCCAACTGATCAATCACCAGCCAGCGAAACCGGTTGTAGCGGTCCGTGCGTTCGGTTTCCCAGGAAACCATTTCGGGATGAGCCACCCGGCGGTGTTCGTGGAGAAACTTCTCCACTTTGGGACGTTCCTCCGGCCACCAGCTCGTGTTGTGTTCGCCCGCCGGATAGACCTGCCAAACCAGATTCACGCCACCCCGCCGAAACATCGACATGATGGGTTCCAAGGTGACCGAGGGATAAAGCGGATCCCGTCCCCCGTTGACGGCATAGATCGGACAATTAACGAGGTTCCCTGCGTAGAGTTGTCCCTCCACTTTGGTGCGCGGGTCGGCCAGGACCAAAGGCTGGCCGATCAAAGGAACAAAGGCTGCCCAGGGGGTTGCCTCACGCATCCCAAAGAAATACGAGCCCGTGCCACCATCCGAACCGCCGCTGATATAAACCCGGGACTCATCGATATTGTAATCCTGTTTAACGCGGTTCAGGAGACCGAGAACGTTGTCGATCTGCTTCACACTCCACCACGGGGAATCCCCCCAGGCGCGGGGTAAAATCACAATCTCGTGCTCCAACGGAGTCCCATTCCCGAGCGGACGCGCGGCCTGTCCGCCCGCCTCCGGCGATTTACGCCCGACGCCTCCGTGCAGATTCACGCGCAGAGCCATCGGTTTGGCGGGATTATAGTTTTTGGGCACTTCGACGACATTATCCAAGGTGACGGACCCGTCTTTGGTGGGCATCTCGACGCGACCCGTGGGCTGCTTTTTATACGTCCGGCCCGACTTGAGCTTGAGGTAGGTCTGATCAAATAGATCTCCCCGTGCAGAGTTACCCAGCGGGGCCACCAGCAAAACGGCTACCAGACCAAAGGCTTTCATAGGGGAAAAGCTGAGGCGCATTCCAAAAAGCCTCAAGACCAAGCTGGCCCTGCCCAGACGGGGGGAGGGGGCACTTTCGCGAAAGCGGTCGGGGACAGCGAGGGAACCGAGAGCGCAAGGCGTCGTGTGAAGACGGGCGCCTGCTCCCGATTCCCGATGATTGTGACAAGAGTGGAGTTGCCCTGGAACGGCCGTTGTGGGCTTATATCCCGCTTTCTCTACGTACAAAAAACGGCTTTTTACGATGTACTCCATTTTTTCAATTTTGCGCGCCTCTCTGTTCCTCAAAGCAGCGGTGCTTGTTTGCCTGTTTTCGGGCCTGAGCGGCGAGATCGGGCGGGCCGTTCAGGCAGCCAATCGGGCTCCGGTGGTCGGTGAGATTTTGCTTCCTGCCGTTATTTCGCCCCGGAGCGATGTTTCGCTCTCTGTCGAGGCGACGGATCCCGATGGAGATACGCTGTCTTACATCTGGGATGCGGGAGATGGGACGGTTGTTGCTGGCGGGAAGACTTTCACTCACCAGTGGACTGTTGGGGGGAGTTTTGCGGTGAGCGTGACGGTCAGGGACGGGCGGGGGGGAGTCGTCACGAGTCGTCGGACGGTGGGGTTCACCGAACATTTCAACAACCGGAACAGCGGAACGGTGGAGAATTTGAATGCAGTGGCTAGCAACGGTTCGCTGGCAGTAGCCGTCGGAGCGAATGGAGCGATCACGACCTCCACGGATGGAGTGACTTGGACTGTGCGGTCTTTGCCGGTTCCCAGCGAGAGTTGTCATTTAAAAGCGGTGCTTTGGGATGGCCGGAGCTTCCTCACGGTGGGGTGTGGAGAGACCTTTGGCGTGATTTACAGGTCTACGGATGGCGTGAATTGGGTTCAGTGCCACAGAGGCGACGGGCGTTTGTACGCGGTGGCGAGCAGCGGGGCTTTGACTCTGGCCGTGGGCGATCAGGGCACGCTTTTGCGTTCGACGGACGGGGTGAACTGGACGGCCGCTCCGGCACCGGATACGAGACCGAAGGAGGGAGTGGTGTACGGCGGAGTGGCGTACGGAAACGGGACGTTTGTGCTCACAAGTACGGTGGACGCGTCGGGATCCCCGGCAGGTTCTGGGGGGCCGACGGGGGCATCGGTTACGCTGGGCTCCACGGTGAGCAGTGGGGCTACGCTGACTCTCGGTGGGGGGAATAACCAGGTTTTCGGTGGTGCTGTTGGCGTCAGCGGGAACATGAGTGGCGGAAGTTTAACTGGAGCGGGATTGCTCACACTGGCGGGAAGCAATACATCTACAGGCTCCTCAACGATCAGTGCTGGTACGCTAAGTCTGACTGGCGGTGGGGTGACGGTAATTTTGGGCGGCGGAAACAGTTCCGGGACTCTGGTGGACTCAGCGCTGACCGGGCCTCTTTTTACAGTGAGTGGAGGCACGGGCTCCAGCACGGGATCCTCCTCGCTGGGCTCCACCGTGAGCAGTGGGGCGGGTGTGGTTACGCAATTACTCTCTGCAGGCACCCTCACAATTGGAACCCCAGGTGCGGGTCATATCTCAATAAGCACGTTAACAGTTCCAGCAGGCCAAACTCTTATCCTGCAAGGAACCGTAGTTCTTACGGCGGGCTCCCTCCATTTGAGGGAGGGTGCGAGACTGGTTATCGTCAAAGGCACGACGCTTCATTTTGGCAATAACGCTCCAGTGACCTTTGTGGATGGGGTCACGTACACGGGGGAAATCACACTCACCGCTGATTCTTTCAAATCGGCTGGTTCCGCGCCCCTCGCCGCTTCGCAGGCCCCTGCGGAGTTCGCGGCGCCCGAGACCACTTTTCAGGCGAAGCTCTTCACCTCGTCCGATGCCATTACCTGGACGGATCGCTCCACGGAAGCGCGCCTGGATGCGAGTCAGCCCTTCCACCGGGTCGCTTTCCTGAATGGGCGTTTCGTGATCTCCGGCGCAAACGTCGGGGTGGATGCGGCGGGCAATCCGACCCGCTCACTCTTTGCGAGTTCTACGGACAATGGCAAAACGTTTGGGTTTACCCCTCCTATCCAGGGAAGCTGGAGTGTCCAGTCGTTGCCGACCGGAGTCGCTTTTGGAAAAGGGGTGGATTTGGCCCTAAATTGCAACGATATGGCCTTTTTTAAGGACACCTTCCTGGTGGTGGCTGGGGGTGGCCAGATCGCGCAGAGCGACCTGATTGAGGGCACACTTCCGGCCCAAATCACCCACCAACCGCTCGCAGCCAAGGTTACGGTCGGTGGAAATGTGAGTCTTTCCGTGAAGGTCACAGGTAAAGGGCCGCTCGCTTTTCAGTGGTTTAAGGATGGGGCGCTTTTGGAGGGCGGGACACTGGCGGCGTACCGGATTGAAAAGGCGACGGTGGCAAATGCGGGGACTTATACGGTCTCGGTGCGCAATTCAGGCGGAGAGGTGGTGAGCGATGCGGCGAGACTGACGGTGGCCGTGCTTCCTGTGTTTGTGGATCAACCGCAAGGGACGGTATTACGGACGGGGAGCCGTTTGGAGTTGAGCGTGAATGTCACAAGCACAGAGACGGCGACTTACCAGTGGCGCAAAAACGGCGCCAAAATCGGCGGCGCGACCCGCCGCACCTTTGAGGTGGCGGCTGTGCGAACCTCGGATTCGGCGACGTACGACGTGGTCGTGACCAATTCGGCCGGGAGTGTGAGCAGCGTCGGAGCGATGGTCCGGGTGAATACGAGTGTGGAGGCGGGAGCCGAAGTGCCTCCGGTGATCGTACGGCAACCGGTCGGGAAGGTGGTCGCTTCCGGTGGAGTCCTGGAATTGAGCGTGAGCGCGATGGCTCCTGCGGGGACTTCGCTCAGCTACCAGTGGCTCAAGGACGGGCTCGAGATTAGCGGAGCGACCGGGGCGACTTATTCGGCATACGTGTCCACGCAGGATGGGGGCCGTTATTCGGTGTACGTCACTGCGGGAACCCTTGGTGTGACTAGCGAGGAAGCGGCCGTGGTGATTATTCCAAGAACCTTGTTAACGTACTTTGGGAACTGGTCACCCGATTCCGGCCAATATTCGGTCTCGTACATGCGGATTACATCCCAACCGGTGGGGGGACGTTTTCTGGCGAGAACGAAGGTGACTCTCTCTGTGAATACCGCGGAGGGTATCGCGCCACTGACTTACCAGTGGTTGTTGGATGGGGTGCCGCTGCGGGGTGGGCGGAGTGCCAAGCTGGTGTTGAGTGGAGTCAGCGTGGCGCAATCGGGCCGGTACACCGTGAAGATTACGGACGCGACCGGGTTAACCATTCTGAGTGAGGCGGCGAATGTTCAGGTTCAGGATGTCTCCTCGCTGGTGGGGACGTATCAAGGGCTCCTCATGGATGACGCCAAACAGCGGGCGGGACGGGTCACAGTGACACTGACCGCAACCGGGAGTTTTTCGGGTCGGCTGGAGTATTTAGGGAGTGTTTACGTTTTAGCCGGCGCTTTGGATGGAGAGCGGGCTGGGCGCAGAGATTTCACACGCGGGGACGGGCTAGTGCCGATTACGTGGGGCTTAAAATTTGACGAGAATGGCGTCCTTGTGGCTGGCGTACTGGAGTCGGACACGCTGAGTTACGGGTACATTCCGCGGTTTGGTTTTAATACGACAACAAACAAGGCCCCACAGGCTGGGCGGTATTCCGTGCTGATCGGGACGGAGGCACGGTACATGACTCCGAATGTGAACAACCCGTCAGGGCTGCTTGGGCCGGGAAGTTTTGTGGTGAGTGCGGGTGGGATTGTGACGGCGAGCGGCCGGTTGCTGGATGCCACGCCGTTTAGTATGTCGGCGATGCTGAGTCCGGATGGAACAGTCCCCTGGTACAACCGGTTATATGCCACGAGCGGCGGAAAACCTGGATGCCTGACGGGGTTGATTCCAGCGAACAACGGCAATCCCGACGCGATCGCGAGTATCCAGTGGCAAAAGCCGACCCAGACCGATGGGTTTTTCGCAGCGGGCTTTCTGGGGAATGTAACGATGGCCGTATCGCCGTACTCCCTGCCGAAGGTAGGCCGTGTCTTGAGTGAGTCGAACGGGGTCTTGAACTTCACCTTTACCCGGGCGGATGGGAGTTTCCTGACCAAGGAATTCAGTTTGAGTGCGACTCATATACTGGCGGTGACGGGGGAGAATCCCGAGCAGCTCAATTTGCAGCTGAATCGTCAGACGGGGCTGGTGAGCGGCAGTCTGGTGGACCCGGTCAGTGGGCAGACGCTGAAGCTGGAAGGGGTGACGTTGCAGACGCAGGTCGGCGAGATATCCGGGTTGGGGTTTGGCGGGACGCAGTTGGGGGCGTTTACCCTGACGCCGTAATTCGGCGTCGGATCGTTACAAGCTTCTTTCGAGCACCAGCACTGGCCAGTTGGGAAAGGTGCAGATCCAGCTCGCTGGATATACTTTGCGCAGGGAATAGCTGGATGCGGATCTGACCGGGCCGGGTATCCTGGCTGGGCGGTTTCAGCTCCCTCTTGCCTCTTCACTTCATCGAAGAGGCTCTTGATAGCGTCGCCCTTTCGTCGATCAGGTGGGCAATTTGAGGGACCAAAAGCTCGTACCATTTGTGCAACGCCCGACGGCTGGTATTCCCACGGCGCAACCAGACAATGACCTGGGGGGGCTGGCTTTGCTTTAAGCGATGAGCCGTCGGCTGCGCCGCAGCCAATATCGACAACACGCTCTGGAACAAACTGAGCAGCTGTACGGCAGCATCGGCGATGAACCCACAGAGCGGTGGGCTGCTTAAAACCATAAAACAGACAACCCGCAGGGGGGCGGACAAGCGCCCGCCCGCGTAGAAAAGTCTATACATGCCACCAGCGTGCAGATATAGATTATCTGCATGAAGCGGAATCCCACGCAGAATTTCGGTGGTGTCGGGAATGTGGGGCGCCCTCAGTGGGCACCCAACGGCTTTCGCCCCCCTCTGGACGAGGGCGAAGCTGTCGGGCGGTTGTTTTGCCGGGGCGAGAGATCCATCCGATGGATGAGAGCGGTTTTTGGGGTCTGGTTTTTGGCCGCCTTTGGGCTGTGTGATGCGAGTGCGGAGCCGCGTTTCCTTTTGGCTGCGGACAATCAGGTGTTGGAGGTGAATCGGGAGGGGCAGGTGACCGATAGGATCACCAGGCAGGGGCATTCCGGGATCTACGAGGCTTGGCGGCTTCCGGATGGAGGTATTGCGTATGCGCATAAAAACGGGCTGGCGGTGTTTGATGCCCAAAAGAGGTTGGTGGTGTCGCATGCGGCGAGGGGAGGGGCGAAAGGGGCCGAGGCGAACAGTTGTGCGGTGTTGGAGGGGGGGGCGCGATTTGCGCTGATGGATTCCGGGGTGAGCCAGATTCGGGTCGTTGACCGCGCGGGAACGGTTCTGAGTGAGACGCCGCTTCCGGAACTGGAAGAAGGGGGTGTGCATGGTCGTTACCGGACGATTCGGGCGGTGGCTGGGGAGGCTGCATTTTGGGTGGCGCAATACGATCGGAAGACGCTCCTGAAGGTTGAGGAAGGCAGTGGGAAAATCCTGCAGTCCATTGATCTCGTTCCGTTGCTCCGATCTGCCCCGAGCGCAAGCAAAGCATTTGGGGTGACTCCGCTTCGGGATGGGGCGATGTGGGTAACGACTTCAACGGGCCTCGAATTGATCCGCTTGAGGGCGAACGGGACGGTGGAGCGTTCCTGGAGTGCTTCAGAACTGGGGTTGACCTGTCGTTATCTGCTGGGGACGCAGGAACTGGAGAACGGGCATTTGCTGATGGCGTGTGGCGATTACCACTTGAAGGCGCCAGGGGAGGGGCGTGATTTGTTAGCTGAAATAGACCGTGAAGGAAAAGTCGTGTGGCGTCTGACGCGGGATCAGTTGGTGGATCAAATCGAGGGGGTCGTGGAGGCCAGGACGGGGCTCGAGGAAATGCGGATCACCAATGTGCACGCTTATGACAGCGATCGGGTCGGAAAAGCTTTGAATGTGATCCGCTAACATGCATTCCCCCCAGGAACATGAGGAGCGTCCCGATCCTTCAGGCTGCGCGTTCCACGAGCTATGGCAGGCGCCGTTATTTGGGGCGCGATTTCCGTCTGATGGCTATACACGGAAAGGTGCTTCGACGCCTTCCCGGCCACGCGAAAAAACGATGTCTGCAAAACCTTATTTTTTAAACCGGTGGCTCTAATGAGAATCCAATTCGAGAAGCGATGTCTGGTGATGCTGTGGGGCTTGGCGTGTGCGGCTCAGGGCTATGCGCAATCGGCTGGATCATCGCTATTTAGGGAGCTTGAACCGATGCTGGAAAACCACTGTGTGGAGTGCCATGAGGGGGAGAAGGCCAAGGGGGGAATGGATCTGACCAAACTGCCGCGGGATTTGCAGGACCGTTCGCTGCGAGACCGCTGGACTCGAATCCATGACCGGATGGAAAAGGGGGATATGCCTCCGAAAAAGACGGAGCTTCCGGAGGGGGAGCGGGCGGACATGCTGCGGGTTTTGGGCGGGGCGATACTCAAGGTCGACCGCGAAGAAGTCGTCGCGAGTGGCCGTGGCGGCCTGCGGCGATTGAACCGGGAGGAGTACCAGAACAACCTTCGGGATCTGCTGCAAATGCCCCAACTGGATATCCGGGACATACTGCCGGAGGATCGTGAGGGGCATCATTTTAATAAGGCGACCGAGACTCTCGATATGTCGCGGGTGCAGTTGACCGCACATCTGGATGCCGCAGAGGTGGCATTACGGGCGGCGATGGTGACAGGAAAGGAGCCGCCGAAGGCGGAGGCGTATCGGGCGGTGGGGACCCGGTTGTTTCCTTCGCTGGACACCTTTGGAAACCGGGAGGCGATGTTCTTTGCACGGGATGGCGTGGCGGTAAAGGTGCCCGGGAAGATGTCGAAGGAAGAGGCGGCGAAATGGGATGGGGACGAGGGGTTGGAGTTGGCGCTGTTTCGGTCTGCGAGTTGGCCGTACTACGGGTATCCGAAGGGTTTTGTGGCGAAGGTGGCGGGGGAGTATCGCGTGCGGTTTTCGGCGCGGGCGGTCCTGCAGTCGGCGGGGTACAAAATTGCGGAAGCCAAGCAGCCTCAGGCGATGACCTTTCGTGCGCGGAAGCCTTCGGGGCCTGATGTCTCTGGGGACGTGCGCGCCACGGGAGGGCTCCTTGATATTGCGCCAGAGTGCGGCGTGTATGAGACGACGGTGCTTTTGAGGGCAGGGGAGACGTTTGAATACAGTTTGTTGGGACTGCCTGTGCCACTTACTTTTAACATCAATGGTGGGACGCCGACTTACCGGTTTCCGCCCTTTCCCGAGGGGGGCCAGCCGGGGGTGGCGTTTCAGTGGTTGGAAGTGGAGGGGCCAATGGCCGCGGCTTGCTGGCCGCCGCAGTCGCATCGAGTTCTGTTTCACGAATTGCCGGTGGGGGTCGCGCCGACGGATGCCAAAGGAGAGGCCAGACGCCTGCTGCGTCGATTTGTAGGGCTTGCGGTGCGGGAGCCGTTGCCCGAGGGGGAACTCCAAATGTTGGAGAGGCTCGTGTTTGGGCGGCTTGAAAAGGGGGATCCTTTTTCCGAGGCGCTCCTGGCTGGATATAAGGCGGTGCTTTGCTCTGTTCATTTCCTTTACCTGCGGGAGCCCGAGCGGCCGGGGGACCATTTCGCGGTCGCCTCCCGATTGTCTCACTTTTTAACCAACACGCGGCCCGATGAGACGCTGAGCGGGCTGGCGGAAGCGGGGGCATTAAGACGCAAGACAGTGCTGCGTTCGGAGGCGCAACGGCTGATTGCGGGCGAGGGGTTTGATCGGTTTATCCGCAATTTCACGGCGTACTGGCTCAATCTGCGGCATGTGCGCCGGGACGATCCGGATATTCGCCTCTATCCGGAGTACCGGTTTGATGACTACCTGGTGGAGAGTATGGAGAGGGAGACGCGGGCATTTGTGAGCGCGATGATCCGGGAGAATCTGCCGGCCAAAGTGTTGGTGGATGCAGATTTTGTTTACGCTAATGACCGGCTCGCGAAGCACTATCAGTTGCCGGTGGTTGCGGGCTCGGAGGTGCGTAAAGTGCCTGTGCCCGAGGGAAGTCCTTACGGTGGGTTGTTGACTCAGGCGTCTGTACTCAAGGTGACCACCAACGGAACGACCACCTCCCCCGTGGTGCGGGGGGCCTGGGTGATGGAACGTTTGATCGGGCAACCGGCGCCTCCTCCGCCTCCAAGTGTGCCAGGGGTGGAACCCGATATTCGTGGAGCAAAGACCATCCGCGAGGTGCTGGCGCAGCACACAAAGAACACGTCCTGCGCGGCGTGTCATGCCAAGTTTGACCCGGTGGGACTGGCTCTGGAGGGCTTTGATATTCTGGGGGGCTGGCGCTCGCAGTATCGCGGACTGGAGGAAGGGGAGAAGGTGAAGGGGATTGACCGGGCCGGGCACGATTTTGCGTACACGCTATCTGCGCCCGTGGATGCGAGCGGAAAACTTCTGGATGGACCGGCGTTTGCGAATATTCAGGACCTCAAGACCATCCTCGCGTCGCACCCCCGGCAACTCGGCCGGAACCTGCTCGAACAGTTTACCATTTACGCTACGGGGACCCCGGTGCGGTTTTCCGATCGGTCTCAGATTGAGTCTATCCTGGATGCGAGCGCCGCCGACGGATTCCGAGTGCGTGATCTCCTGCTCGGTCTCATTCAGAGCCGTATCTTCCTGGGCAATCCCGGCTGCGAGTAACCCTTTCCTCCCATGAACTCACCCTATGTTTCCCGCTCGGTTTCGATGCTTGCGCGCCGCTCCTTTCTGAAAGGGGTTGGGGTCACTCTGGCGCTTCCATTGCTGGAGTGTATGAGTCCGGTCTTTGGGCGTGTTTCGCAGCCTCAGGTGCCGCGTCGGATGCTGCTCATTTCCAATAATCTGGGGGTGCTGCCGAAGCAGTTTTTCCCTACGCAAACCGGGGCGGATTACGAGCTTTCTCCCTATTTGAAGGAGCTTTCAGAATATAAGAAGGACTTCACTGTGGTGAGCGGTCTTTCGCATCCGGGAGTTGTGGGCGGACACAGTACGGAAAACTGTTTTCTCACCGCCGCGCGTGGGCCTACCAAGAGCGGGTTTCGCAACCAGATTTCGCTCGATCAGTTTGCGGCAGAAAAGCTGGGGCAGGTGACCCGTTTTACCTCGCTCAACCTTGGGGTGAATATTGATAAGGGCAACCGGAGCCTTTCCTGGACGCGGGACGGAGTGCTGCTGCCAGCGGAAGACAGCGCGCTGGCGGTCTTTCGGAAGATGTTTTTGCAGGGAAATCCGCAGCAGGTCGCGCAGCAACTGCATCGTCTGGAGGAACGCGGGAGCATTTTGGATACGCTGCTTTTGCAGACCAAAAGCTTCAGTCAATCTCTGGGACACCACGATAAAGAACGTATGGAGCAGTATTTTACCTCGGTGCGCGAGGTCGAGGATCGGCTCAATACGGCTCGGGAATGGGAACTCAAGCCCAGGCCTTCGACCACGCAGGCCGAGCCGCCCGAGGTGAAGGATAAGAAACGCTTTTTCGAAAAGTTCGAACTCCTGCTCGCGATGTCGCGGTTGGCATTTGAGTCGGATTCGACGCGGATTGTCACCTTGATGGTGGATGCCTTTGCCACGCCGGTTTTTGAGTTGCATGAAAACCAGAGTACGACCGACGGGTACCACAACTTGAGTCATCACGGTCAGGCGACGGAAAAGGTGAACCAGCTTGTGGACGCGGATTACCAGCAGATGGGGCTTTTGCGCGGGTTGCTTTCGGAGCTATCGGCCAAAGAGGAGCAGGGCCAACGGCTGCTCGACCACACGATGGTGTTGTATGGAAGCAACATGGGAGATGCTAACATACACGATAATTCGAATTTGCCCATCCTGCTCGCCGGAGGCGGGTTTCAGCATGGCAAACATCTGGCCTTTCCACGGGACGCAAATGCTCCCTTGAGCAATCTCTTTGTCTCAATGCTTCAGAGGTTTGGACTCGAAGCGGAGAGTTTTGGCTCGAGTACGGGAAGGCTCACCGGACTGGAAACCCTATAAGTGGGGAGTGTGCGGTGACGTTCGCCATCGCCAAAATCGAACTGTGAATGGAATCGGAAGCCGATAGGTACGCAGAGATGAGTAAAAAGAAGGAAGCGGGAGCAACGGAAGGCTTTGCCGTGCGTGATTCAGGGGTCCAGACACCGGCGCTGGATCGCGCTCTGGCGCTTTTGGAGTTTATTAGCGCCCATTCCGAAGGGGTGACAGCGGCGCAGATCCGCACAGAGCTGGGATTTTCGGCTAACCTGGTCTTCCGGTTGACCAAAGCGTTGGTAGTTCACGGGTACATTGAACGAGATCTGACCGGGGGGCGCTTTCTGCTTTCGCAGAAGATGTTGACGCTTGCGCAGCCAAAGAAGGAAGAGCGCAGCCTTGGGCAGATCGCCTGGCCGACGCTGTGCTGGCTGCGCGACATGACCGGGGAGTCCGCGCACATTGGGATTCGTGTGGGGCTGGAGTGTATTGTTTTGGAGCGCGTGATCGGCCTCCATCTTTTCAAGTTTTACGTGGAGGCTGGGGCGCGCGGACCGCTGCATTCGGGGGCGCCGGGAAAGGTGATGCTCGCCTGGTTATCCGACGAGGAAGTGCGCCGAACTCTCAAGGAGATGCCTTTCGAGGCATTAACGCCCCATACCATTACTTCCCGGGAGACGTTTGAGCGGCAGCTCCAGGAGGTCAAAAAGAAGGGGTATGCGATGGATTTGGGTGAGACTTTGGAAGGCCTCCATTGTTTGGGGGCGCCGATATGGAATGCGGAAGGGCGGGTATGCGCTTCGGTATGGATCACTTCCCCGGCTCCGCGTCTGGATATCACTGCCGAACGCGAGCACGCTCCCAAGGTGATTGAGGCGGCCAGGCGTATTTCCGAGATCCTCAAAGCGGAGTAGGCGGGCCAAATGCGGTGCCCGCCACCGCGCCGCGCCGTCAGGAAATGAGACGGATTTTTTCAATCACAGGCTGCACCACGCTCCACGGCACGTCATGCGGTGCCGTTTTGTTTTTCGCCGCCACCGCCGCCGTAGCGCCTGCCGCCTCGCCCATGGCGACGGCATTACCAGTCACCCGGTAGCTGGCGTGCGCGATGAAGTCACCACTGATGCAGCGTCCGGCCATCAGAAGGCCGTCCACATCCCGGGCGATGAGAGCCCGCAGGGGGATGTCGTAGGGTTTGGTCTTCACGCCTGCATTGTGGTAGGCGGCCTTTTTGTTGTCCTCGGCACTGAGGGCGTGGATGTCCACGGGGAAGGTGGCGCGGACCACCGCATCGGTCTGCACGGCTCCCTGGATCAGGTCCTCGCCCGTCATGTGGTAGCGGCCACGGATGCGGCGGCCATCGCGGACGCCGATCTGCTCGGGCGTGGCGGCGATTTGCACACCGTCCCAGGGCCCGCCGAGCTTGCGCAGGCCGCGTACGATCCGGTGGATCTCACCTCTGGCGCGGAGGGTGGCCTCGGTGACCTGCGCGGCATCCGTGGCGTTGATGCCATACTCATGGTTTGCCATGAGTAGCACGAGATTGCCCTGAATGGGAAAGATGCAGGCGTGACCATAGCTGGGAGTGACGCCTGCACGCTTGAGCGTGTCCTGAAAGGCCTTCGGGCCGACATGCCGTCCTCCATCGCCGGTGCCGTGGAGGCAGTCGGCGATCTGTGCCGCGTCCTTCACGACGAGCAGGGCGTACATCGTCATGGGCTGGCACGGACAAGCGTTGTCCTTACCGATCTCGAACTCGCAGCCCGCTTGCGCTCCGAGATCACCGTCGCCAGTGGTGTCGATGAAAACGGGGGCTTTCCATGCCTGGCGCCCGCTCTTGGATTCCGTGATGAGCGTGGTTAGCGAGCGACCCTCGCGGTAGGCCGCCGCGACTCGGGTGTGGAGCTGCACTTTGACCCCGGCTGCTGCACAAAGTTCCTCCAGCAGCAGCTTCATCTCCTCGGGCTGATAGCTGAGGCCATTCATTCCGCCGCCGTTGATGGCATCGCGTTCGCGTAATCGTTTCACCAACTCCTGGTTGAACCCGGGTTTGTCGAAATCGAGCAGGTACCCGAGCAGCGATGAGGTCCATACCCCCCCCAGAGAGCCGTGCAACTCGAACAAACGCACCTTCGCACCCGCCCGGGCCGCTGAAATAGCGGCCGTGACTCCCGCAGGACCGGCCCCGCACACAATAACATCCGCGTCGTCGGTGAGCGGGAGCTCGCGAACGGTTTCGGAAAACCGCGTGGACGATGTTCCCGGCGGCTCGGCTGAAAAGACCCGCGAGGAGACAGCGCCGGAGATGGCGGCGAGAGAGGTCAGGAAATGGCGGCGACTGGTGGACGTGGTGGGATTCATAGGGGAGGGATAGGCGGCGCAGGGGAGGATAAGCCGCTTGTCGCCCGCGTTGAAGGGTGTCCTTATGCTCATTGTAGTATGAGAAGAGAGAAACCGCCGAGTATGCAGGATGTCGCCGAGGCGGCGGGCGTCCACCGCACCACCGTTTCGCTCGCCCTGCGCAACAGCCCACGGCTGCCAGCGGCAAAGCGCGAGGAGATCAAGGTAGTCGCCGAACGCCTCGGCTATCGGCCTCATCCAATGGTATCCGCCCTCATGAGTGCGCGTGTCAGTCGTCGTGACCCGACCCATCAAGCCACGCTTGGTTTCATCAGCGTGGACAAGAAAGTGGCGCCTGGCTGGCCGGACACCGACACACCTTATGGCATGATGTTCCGTGGGGCTCGCGACCGAGCGGAGCGGCGCGGCTATCGGCTGACGCCTTTCTGGTTGGGTGATTCGAAGCTTCAAGGCGAACGTTTTGCCAGAGTCCTGAGGGCGCAAAACATCTACGGCCTGCTCATCGCGCCGCACTTTGGTCCCGGCAATCATATCCCGCTCGACTGGGAGCGCTTCTCAGTCGTGGAGCTTGGTTACAATCTCAGCCAGCCCGCGTTTCACCGCGTCGTGCATGATTACTATCACTCCATGCAGACCGTGTGCCGGGAACTGGACGCGGGGGGCCACCGGCGTATCGGGTTGCTCATGCCGTTGCATTCGGATGTCAAAACCCACCATCTGTGGACCGCCGCGTATATGCACTTCCAGTCTGGGCTGAAGCCCCGCGAGCGTCTCGCCATTCATCGTCCGGCCCACCTCACGACCGCCAACGTGCAGGAGTGGATTCGAGCCGAGCGTCCCGATGTCGTCGTTATTGGCGGTGTGCTTTACCCACGTATCCAGGGAGAGCCGCAGTTCTTCGAGCTCCCGGAAAAGCCGCCCTATGTGAGTCTGCAATTGATCGAGCGCCGAGAAACAGTTCCCGGGATTTATCAAGACTCCCACCTCATGGGCGCCACGGCCGCCGACCAACTCATCAGTCATCTCCAACGCGGAGAATTCGGCGTGCCTGAGCAGCCTATGAGCCTGTTAGTGAGTGGTATCTGGCAGTGTGGCTCTCCCTTGCAACCGTAGAGCAGGCCCGGTGTTGTCCGGCCGATGGCGTTGCGGCCCCGGCGGTTTTGAGATCAACGGCCCCCCAGCCAGCGGACCGCGTTTTCGACGACGCGAAGTGGTTCGGGTTGAAGGAAAATGGGATAGGTCTCGTGGCCGGGGCGGAAGTAGAAGACGCGGCCCTTGCCCACCGTCCACACGCAGCCACTGCGGAAACGTTCGCCCTTGTCCCATTTCTCCTCGAAGACCACCTCGTCCGGGGCGGGTACGTGGAAGGGTTCGCCATACATTTCGGTTTGAGGAATGTCCCAGTGTGGGGGTAATCCGGCGGCGATGGGATGCTGGGGCAGTAATGCGGTGAGGTGCCCCGGGGCACCATCGGCGCGCCAGGCGGGGAACACACAAAGCGGCAGCGCCAGGCGCCACACTGGACCTTCACGGGTCAGAGCGGGAGTGGGAGGTGTGTTGACCGTGACGCCTTTGTAGTACGGCTGTTCGTTTGTGAATTCCCATTGAGCGGAGGTCCGTTCTGCCTCGGGAATCTGGGCGAGTGCATCGGCTTTTGCTCGCTCTTGCATGAGGCGCACAAAGGGTTTCGCCCAGTGGGCGGAATGAAGGGCGATGAGGGAGAGTTTGCCGTCGAGGACCCGCTTTACCACCGCTTCCATCCGTGCATCGTCCTGTTCTTTGACGCGGCGGTGGCACCAAAAGATGAGGACGTCGGTGGAATCGAGAGTGGCGTCGTCCAGACCTTGCTGGGGGTCGTCGAGGCGCGCGGTTTTAACGGCTAAGCCTCCTTTCTGGGTCAGGTGTTTCGCGATGGTTTCGCCGAGAAACAGTTCGCCGTAGGCTTGTTTTTGCGCCGGCTGTTGTTCGTCCCAAACGAGGACCTGGACGGGTTTGGGATCCGCCGCCTGGAGCAGGCAGAGAGGAGCCAGAGACAAGGAGAAGACGAGAGTGAGCCGTTTGAGGGAGGAGTACGGTGATTTCATAGGAATCGTTTGTTACGGTGGCGGGTTCGCGCCGGGTGGAACATACCAATAGGTGGTCTGGGGATGCCAATTCTTGACCTGGACGGGGGTCGTTTCACCGGCAGTGACCTTGCTGCAACCTTCCCTCAGCGGCGCAACCGCCCAGGCTATCGAGGCGGCTCGCCTGATGTCTTGGAGCCCTCTGCCTCAATAGCCTTGTGTTATGCCTCGGTTAACGCGGGTTCTCGAAGAAGACATAGTTACTGTGGTCGCTAACCTCAAAATAGACCTTCTTCTCGCCCGCGTCGGGCGTGAAATTGAAGTTCTCGTCCAACACACCATAGCCAAAACGATAAGCGCGCGGCTTGCCATCGTCGGTACCCATGGCGGTGCTGACTTTATCTACCTTGATAAAGCGGCGCACCAGCTTCTCTCCGGCATAAACCTCCAGCACGCCGTTGGTCCCAGTCCAGTTCTGGATATCGCGGCTTATCTTGTTTTGTTGTTCCTGGGTACAAGCTGGAAGCATGAGCAGGGAACCCAAAAAGGCCGCAAGACCGAGGGGTCTGCCCAGTTTTAAGAAGGAATTAGAATCGGTAGACATGATGTTTTACTCCGTAGCGTGTTTATGAAGCTTTCGTCTGTATTTTGCACTAAAGCTTACTCCTTGGATGGGGGTTCCGCATCTGGATTCTTTACGAGAATGGAATAGACAATCCCGGTTCCTAGAACGACTGCAATAATACTCAGGCTAATGATGTTCGGGAGATGAAAATGGAATGCGCTTCCAATCAATTTGGCAGCCACAAATACCAGCAGCAGCATCACCGCCTTATCGAGTGCCCAAAACAGGTTTTGCGCGGCGATAAGCAGGAAATAGAGGCTCCGTAAACCGGCTGCCGCCCATAGGCTCGAGGTAATCATCAGGAATGGATCCCGCACCACGGCAACAATCACTGGCATCGAATCGAAAGCAAAAATAACGTCACAAACTTCGATACACACCAAACAAAGGAATAGCGGCGTTACACCATTGGAAAAGAAACGACCCGAGGCCAAGGACGGATTGGTCTTCGAAAACTTACCCACCAACCGCACCGACCAGTGATTCGTGTAATCGACTTCCTCGTCCTCGTCGCTGCTCTGCCACATTTTCCACACTGTCCATAATACCACCAAGGCAAAAACAATCAGGACATAAGGGCTCAGGTTTACAATCAATGCACCTGCGCCCAGGAAGAAGATGCGGAAAACAATCGCCCCGAGAATTCCCCAATAAAGGATCCGATGTTGGAAATGTTGGTTCTCGGACTGAGTAAGGCCGAACGATTTAAAGATGAGATAAAAAGCAAAGAGGTTATCAACGGCCAATGCCTTTTCGAGCACGTAACCGGTAACAAAGAGGCTTGCGGCACTTGAACCACGCGACCACCAGACGAACCCTGCAAATAGCGCCGAGCAAGCCACCCAGATTAGGGACCACATTGTGGCATCTCGCATCGTGATCGTTGCGCCTTTTTTATGGCTGGTCAGATCGATAAGAACCGCGATGACAAATGGGACTAAGAAGGCGACCACCTCCAGGGCGGTAATGTTACTGAAAGCAGACAGCGATGGTTCAATCATAGGATTATGCAGCTTAAAAATTTCGAGTGTTTATCGGATCTTGTTGCGGTGGTTTTTATGAAAACGACTCCCTGCCATTCCCTAAGACGGCCTGAAAAGTGGGGGAGCAGGGTTTACCTTTAACGTTAAACTGCAACACGGGGCATCTGGATTGGAGAAGGGGGTGTCAGTGTTCCGGAGGGGGAAACTTCAAGAGTCAGGACTTTGGCATGTACCGCCTCGCGATGCAGTAACCGCTTTGCCCACTCTGCATGGCAAGCGCGCTCCAGCATGTTTCCGTGGAGCCCAAATACAGCGGGAGCTTCGGGTTCGAGAATACGCTGAGCCTCTTCGACGTCTTGCGCGTCAGGTCGGTAGGCATTCCAAATAATGGGGATCTGGCGCGGGTTGATGGCCGTTTTGGCAAACAGTCCACGGTGGATGTCTTCGGCTACCTCCCGGGCTAGGGTACCCAAATCGTTCATACGGTCGAATACCGGGCCGCACAGCGCCACCGCATACGAGCTGAAGACCTCCAGCAAGCCATCGATCACCCGACCGACTGGAGTTTCATAAACGGTGCGTCCCGACGGCCGACGCAAGCCGCCTAATAATGCAAACAAGTCGTTGGCACCGATTCGGGCACAAGGGATGAGGGGACGATGCGCGGCGCAGGCGTGCGCGAGTTCGCGTCGCCCGATGGGGTCGAGTGCCTCGCGACTCTCCAAAATGGGCAGGATGTGATGTTGGCCCCCACTGCGCTCGATCCACTCGTGGATACTGCTGGCCGTGGCCTTGGGCAGAATGAACCCGGCGACGTGTTGGAGCGGGACGTGGTCGAGCAGGTAGGCGAGCGCCTCAAGATTGGCGGGGCGGATAAAAATGGCCCGTGGCGCGGCTTCAATTCTGCCTAAGGCTTTGCCGAGCGCGACGGCAGCGGCCTGGCGATTCTCCCGCCGCACGGCGTCTTCCAGACAGACGGCTATGCTACAGACGCCCAAGTCGTGCTCTCCTTCGAGCACGGTGTGAATTTCCGGCCGGTCTGCCGGAACGTACAGTAACGGGGCGAGCAGAGTGAGATCAGAAAGCGGGTAAGTCATGGTGAGAAGCACAGACTGTTACATCGGTGACGTGGAACGTGAACTCTAAGGGGTGGCCGTATCGATTACCGCCACGGCATCGAAGGCAAGGCCAGCCTCCGTTTGCACCGGTGTCTGACGCAGTGCGGCGAGGCGACGGATCAAGGCCGCGTCCGTCGCGTTGGCCGTGGAGTTTAGCCAGACCACCTGCGGCAACCGGCGCAGGAGTACGCGCACTGTTTCTCCGATGCCGAGCTTGATGCGGTTGCGGTCGCTCATGCCATGTCGTGCGAGCATAGCCTCCAGAAACTGCCTGGTGACGGCTTGGCGCGCAGCTTTCTGCGCTGGATTAGGGTGCGCCTGGGCGAGGCTTTCCAAGGACTGCACAGGTACGTTCGCCAGACGCTCACGCATGGTTCCCACAAACCAGCGGCTCAGATCATAGCGACGCAAATGGGGAAGCGGCACGCAGCCGTGCATCAGGGCGTCCTCACCGGCAGGTAACACACTGCGCGAGACGAGCCCTGAGATCGTGCCGCCCAGTAATGTAGAGGGAATCAGATAATCCTCCGTACTCGCGGCGAATCTGGCCGCACCACAGACATCCAGTGGCACCCATAAGCCTGAGTCCAGCGCGGGCGGCGCCTCTTTCCAGCCTGCGATCGAACGCTGTAATTCGACGGCGATCGTGCCTTTGCCGGTCCATCCGTCGACAAAACGCAGACTGCCCGGATTGTGTCGCGCCATGATCCAGCGCAGTGCCGCGCAATCCACGCCACGGTCACGAATGACGGAAATGGAATAGTGAGAAAGGCGCAGGTGCGGCGCGATTTCACGCACCCGATGCCAGAGCAACACACCAATCGGCGTGCCCGCACGAGCAATGGAGACAATGGTCAGTTCGCCGTCGGTGGCGGAAGCGGCCAGGGCAGTAGCCAGGGTCGCGATGTCGTCAGCCATACGCTGGCCATTGGCAGTGAGCGACTCCCGGAAGAGCCGCACGCGCTCGCGAGTGGGCGCGTCTTCGGGACCGATCATCTCGCTGTAATGGCTTTGGCCGCTCTGGATAAGCCGTTCCCGCTCAGGTAATGAGGTGGGCGACAGGTGCAGTCGCCGCATCAGGAAGCCCACTTCGGAAGTACTGGCATAGCTGCCAGAAAAAGGGAGGGTGGCTGACATAAAGGGATTGGACGGTGAGTCGGTAAGCGAACGGAAATCTCGCCTTAGCCCACTTTGGCGAAACGGCGACAATCTGAGACTTTATTCCGCATAATAGTGAGGCGGGGCGGGGTTCCCTAACCGAGTTGCTGCCAGGTGCCCTCGAGGTTGGACCCGGCGGGGACGGCAAGAAGACCGCTCAGGCGCATAAACGCGAGGTCGGTTGGCATGTCGCCCAGACAAAGCAGCGGAGCCTGATGTGCGAAATATTTCTCCTGCACAAACAGTGTGGCCTCGCGCTTTCCGAGACCGCCCGGAAGCGCCTGCAGCTCCGTGCCGAGCACCGCAATCCGGCAACCCGCCCACAAATCTTTGTCTTCTTGAATCACCACGCCCTCGGGGCTGGTCCACCAACCGGGCGCAGCTTTGGCAACCAGGTAGGCTGGCAGCCCGGTTTGGCTCTCGACCAGACGGGGGCGTGCGGCGTTGCCCGTGCGCTCAATGAGTTTCGCACAAAGCGTTTCTAAACGAACCGTCCAGGGCTCCAGCAGCGCACTCATACGCGACTGCCATTCGGCGTCGGGCTGACCGTTCCAGTCGAGAACGATGGCACCGTTGGCGAGGATGGCCGGCCCTCGCAGATGCAGCAGAGGAACGTCCACTCGGGCAAAGGACTCCGCATCACGCGCAGTAACGGGCACCAGCGCGGCGGCTCGGCTCAGCGCAACCAGGAGCCGGTGGGTGGCGGCGGGCACCCAACTGGAGGGTTCGCGATGGCTCTCCATATTTGACAGGGCCGCCGTCGGCTCCGTCCCAGCCTGCGGGTTTGGTGGTTGGTCGTCCCCAACGACGGCGGCGCCGGTTATCCCAGCGTCACGCTGTCTCCAGGTGCCTGGAACCGGCCAAAAACGCTCGACCGGAACCCGACCGCTACTGCCCGTCGCCCAATGTCTCGAAAAGACGCTTCCGTCCAGATCCGTGGCAATCCAGTCACTCCGTTCCGGACTGGGGCTCGTATTTGCCCAGGTACACACCTCGACCCGAGGGAGCCGCCAGAGCGGATGATCCGCGGGCGGCAACGCATCTTCGGTGCAAACGATGACCCGATCGTAATCGTGGTCATCCGGGACGTTATAAAGGTGCTCGGTATAACCCTCGCCGGAGAGGGCGGGAAAACTGCGATGATGTTGAATGGCGCCGCCGAGGAGGATGGGTGAGCGGGTGGTAGCCTGAACCCAAGCCTGGGCACCGGTCGACTCCAGAGCTTCGGCAAGCAGCAACGGATGAAACCCATATTCGCCATTGCCGATAACGAGCACACGCGGAGTGGGGGAAGTGAGCTCCTGGTTGGGACGCCCTGTCGCCTCGGGTCTGTGGCCCGCGTGGACAAGTGTGGCCCAATGGCCGGGCAGAACCTCCGGTCGGACGGTGCCGTGGCGCACACCGCGACGGCACTGCACGGCGGTATCCAGTACGACTTGGGTGTGAGGCGGTGTGGGGAACTCACCGATGGGCGTAAAATCAAACCGTCCTTCTACGAGGCTCTCAATATGCGTGATGGCCGGGTCCACGCCTTCGGAAGCACAAGGATTCCAGTTCAGCAGAACGGCCAGTGTCGCGGAGAACGGGACAGGTTCCGCGCACGCTGCGTTGCGCCAGTCCTGGATCGCTCGGACGAGGCCGGCCGCAGTGCGCCCCGTGGTGGCTTCATCATCCACAATCACAATCTGTGCGGCGGTCTGCAGCCAGTGTTCGGGATCCTCAATATCCCCCGGCAAATGTAGGGCGTGTGCCGTAGCGTGAGAATGGACCTCAGCAAAACCCAGCGCCACCTCACTGCCGGTGCGCCGTCGCGTACTTTCGATATAAAGCCCGCGACCCTGGAGAGCGACCCACTCGCGGAATACGGCCTGGCCAAGTGTGGTGGCCGTTTCGGCCATGCCGATAAAAACGACGGGTTGGTCCGCAAGCCGGGCGTGCAGTTTTTCGGCAAGTTGACGGGCGACGGAGCGTAATGCGGCGGGCCGCACGGGGTGGTGCCTTCCGAGCACGCGGCTCACGAAGAGGAAGCGGCGGCGCGCGTTGTTCCGCAGAGCGAGATCGCAGATGTCGCGCAGGGGCACGTCTTCGCGGCTCAGGGCAAAGGTGAAGTCGCCCCCGGGGAGGTGGGCGGTGTAATGGGCCGGACCGCTGGATTGCCAATGGGTGGGGATATCAGTCATTGGCGGCACTCGGCTGGACATTAGTGGGGCGCGTGGGCATGGCGAAAACCTCGGAGCGCTCCTGGACTCGAAGCGGTAAGGCCGGCTCTGGGATGATGGGGAGGGGCTCGCCCGGACGGTGTAAGGCGAATTGCACAGCCAGCAACGGAAGATTTAGACCGGTAAGCCCGATGTAGGGTAGGCCCCCGGACATGCGGCCATTAATTTCGAGCAACTGCGGGCGCTCCGGGTGCACTGCCCGCGAACGGAACTGGACGTTGAGCAACCCATCGAGCTGGAAGTGCTCCACAAGCAGTCCAACCATGTGCTCGACGTCCGGCGCGGCGGCGAGGGTTTGCGATTGGCCTTCCTCAACGTGTTCGGTTCGCGACGTGCCCTCGATGCATACCCGGCCGTTGTACGGTTTCCGGCGCGACACCAGAGCACGGACCCGGCCCTGATTTGCGAGCACATCAACACTATATTCGCCCCCGTTAAGGTACTCCATCACAAGCAACTCGGGAAACTCTCCGGCGGCCTCGAGCACACCGCGCAGTTCGTGGGTGGAGATCCGGTGTCCCTCACTGTTCAGCAACCGTCGCAACGGCGTGAGGCTGTCGTCCAGGACGTAAAACCCGAGCCCGAACACACTGGTCGAGGGTTTGAAACAGACGCGACGCCCCTCCATCAGGAGCTCATTTCGAGCCGCCTCAAACTCGGCCCACGTCCGCACTCGAATGAAGCGAGGGACTGCAACCCCTGCCGGCACTTGTTCCAGGAAGCGGCCTTTGTCTTCGAGCAGGCGCATCGTGGCCCCCGTACCAGCGACGATGAGCTGGGTGCCCCGGGCCGCAAAGTCGGCGCGGTGATCGGACAAAACCTCCCGCATTCGTCCCGGGACGAAGACATCGACGTTATGCCGGGTGCAAAACTCCAGGCACCACTGCACGTACTGATGCTCGTCGATAGCGCTGGGCTCCACTTCCACCACGTCGCACTCCGTGAGCGGGCCGAAGTCGCGTTGGGTGTGGCTTCCGAGGAGCGTAAGAGACGGGCCCCAGCCGGCACGGAGTTGTCGGAAGACACCGTGAACGCTCGAGAAACATTTATTAAACCACACGCGAGCAGGGCGCAGAGCGTTTTGCATAGGGAGCGACCGGGTTGTTTAGTCTTGGAGTGACCCGCACCTTGTTTTCGGCGGCGGTGCCGACGGGGCTCTCTCCGGTGCCCGAGGGAGCCGCTTTTGAGTGACCAGCGCCGAGGGACATCACCGCTTACCCAGCTTCATCCCGGCGTACACACGCGGACTCGCGGTGCGGGATGAATGCTGGGCTCGATCAGCGGCGGCAGGCTTTAACCGCGCAATCGATTACAAATCAAACTCAGCGGGTGGCATCCCTACGGCTTGGCATACCGCCTTAACAACCGCCTTCTCAGCGAGGTCGAAGTTCCCATCCGCCCCGCCGATTACGATCCCGATCTGGATGATGGCGCGAGCCTGGTCCTGCTTGCTCTTAAGCTTGGCAATGGCCTGGATGGCCTCGATCCGCCCGAAATCAAAGTCGGCGGTGAGCTTGTTGCAGAAGAAGTCGAATTTTTCCTTCAACTCGGACGCTGGGAAGACCTTGAGTGATTCATTGTTGAGGATCAGCGTGGCGATCTTGGTCTTTTCCGGGCCGCTGATGTTGCCGTCGGCGGCGGCGATCAAGGCACACATGGCCATGCTGCCGTTGGCAAAGTCGGCGTTTTTAAACTGCGCAATGCTGGTTTGGAGACTGGCATTCAAGGCTGTGGCCTTCTCTTTGAGGTTATTCCAAAAGCTCATAGTATGATTTGCGGTGGGCAGAGTGGTTGACGTTGTAATCGGGCAAGGATTGAACCCTGAAGTTCCCTATAGAACTCGTGATCTCATATCAATCTGGGGACGGCGCTCGCTCTCTGACCATGGAAAAACTCCATTCGTCCCAAATAAAGCCTTTCAACCGGACCAGAAACTTCACTGTGCGCGCCTTGACGCCGCGTCAAAAAAGCACTCAATGTCCGAACTCCACCCAACCCAACAGCAACCTCAGAATTACCAGACAATATCTTATGGCCATCTCACTTTCCAAAGGCGGTAACGTCTCACTGTCCAAAACCGCTCCCACCATGACCAAGCTCCAGGTCGGCCTCGGCTGGGATACTCGTGCCACGGACGGCGCAGCCTTCGATCTCGATGCGGCGCTTTTCGCCGTAAAGACCGATGGAAAAGTGCGCAGTGACGCGGACTTTGTTTTTTACAATCAGAAGAGCTGGGAAGGCGGTGTTATTGAACACCTCGGGGACAACCTTACCGGCGCGGGCGACGGCGACGATGAAGTGATTGTTCTTCAGCTCGATAAAATTCCCGCGGAGATCGACAAGGCCGTCGTCGCTGTGACCATCCATGATCCGGAAACGCGGAAACAAAACTTTGGGATGGTGAGCAAGGCTTTCATCCGGGTGGTCAATCAAGACGACAACACGGAGCTTGCCCGTTACGACCTCTCGGAGGATGCCAGCACTGAAACGGCGATGATCTTCGGTGAAGTCTACCGGAATGGGACGGAGTGGAAGTTCCGCGCCGTCGGTCAGGGCTTCGCTGGTGGACTTTCCGCGCTCGCGAAAAGCTTCGGAGTCAACGTTTAACCCACCCGCGTAATATGGCTATCAGTCTTGCCAAAGGACAAAAGATCTCGCTCGATAAAGAAGCGGGTAAAGCGCTCACCAAGGTCGTCATGGGACTCGGTTGGGATGCCAAGAAAACAAAGGGTTTCCTCGGATTCGGTGGAAGCGCCCCGGACATTGATCTGGATGCGTCCTGCATCCTTTTTGACGACAAAAACAACGTCGTGGACGCCGTGTATTTCCGTCAACTCCGCAGCAAGGACGGTAGTATCACCCACACGGGCGATAATCGCACCGGGGATGGAGATGGGGATGATGAGCAAATCATCGTGAACCTGGCGACGGTACCTGCAACGGTGAAGACGCTGATGTTTACGGTAAACAGCTTCACCGACGTGACCTTCGATCAAATCGAAAACGCCTTCTGCCGCGTCTTCGATCCCTCCAACAACCAGGAAGTTGCCAAATATAACCTCAGCTGTGGAGGCACCCATTCGGCGATGATTATGGCCAAGCTGTATCGTCATCAAGGCGAGTGGAAAATGCACGCCATCGGCGAGAACGCCATCGGTCGGACTTTCCAGGACTTGCTGCCGTCGATGACAGTGCACCTGTAACAACCCGTACAATGCCCCGTTGATTCCGTTCAACGCGGGCGTCGTCGCCCTCACAGCGGCCCTTCCTGCTGGCAATCCACCCCTCGTTCGGGCTTTGCCGCTGCAGTGAAGGGCCGCTTTCTATTCCCCGAGACCTCAGGATGTCTGAGGCTCCGGGAAAGTCTGTTCGCCCCGATGCAAACCCTGGCCCACTCCCTGTCCAAAACTTCCCCTTCCTAATCCCCCTTCTCTGGCTCCTGTGTGTTCGTCTCGCGCTTCACGAAATCGGTTAACCCCGTTTCATTTGAAAAGACTTCCGAGATCTTGGTGTTCCCTGTCTTTAACTCCGTATGCTCGGCAATCCAGTTCCCTGGAACTCCAGTAATCATTATAACATCATCTTTGTCTTCAATGATATAAGTCCTCTCGATTGGCGGAACCACCACAGGGACTCCCTCCTTCGCATCGCCAAGAGAAGTCGTTAGTGCCGGATTTCCCACCGCCGCGATCTCTTGCCCATTAGCACGTCCAGTTACTCCGTCCGGCGATCCGATGGTCGAAGAAGGCCCGTTGTTCGTTGGCGCGGAATTGCTAAAAACGAGTCCAGCCTCACCCTTGGAGGTATTCGCGGTGAGCTTTGGTTCCAAGGTGTTGCGCAGGGAAGTAGAGGGCACGCTGGCTACTAAAACAGGTTGCGTCGTCAGAGCCGTCAAAAGTTCGGGCGGCAAAACGTTCGCTAAATCTCCAGACGCTATTGCCTGTAAAATCGACGGTTCTGCCGTGGGATCCAACTTTTGATCCGGACGTGTTTCCGGCTTGGGCTTCGCCCCAGGTTCCGTCACTGCCGCTGTACGCGCCAACACTCCCCTGGTGGAAGACGCAAGCGCGACCTCGTTCAATGACCTCACTGGTTGAGGCGACAGCCTTTCCGCATCCTCAGTCGCAGACTCCGGCGCCACCGCCCGCGAGATCGCCGCCCTCTTTATTTCCGGGACTCTCTCTGCCAAACGCCAATTTGGGTTAACCTCTCCCAATCCCCCACTTGCTTCACCAACGGTGGACTTATTTACGCTTAAAGCTGCACTCGAATCGCCCTTCTTTACGGTGAAACTCGGTGGTTTTTTCAGAAACTCTGAACCCGAAGTCTCTTTTCGGGTCAGATCCGCAGTAGCTCCAGACGGACGGTAGAGCGGAGTATCCAGCACTCCCGTCTGCACGCTCACCACAAGCGCCGCCGCTAACCCCACCGTTGCAAAAAATACTGCAGACCAACGCACCTTTGTTGAGACAACCGCAGCCTTCTGTTCGTGAGATGCAACCAACTGCAGTAAAGGAACCTCAGAGATACCAATGGCAATCTCTTCTTCTTTCAGCGTATGAAGCCCCATCTGCGTCCCTATCACTTTCTCCAACGCCTCGGATTCAACACTCGGACGAACCGTCGAAAGCCACGTCTCAAACGCCAGATCTTCGGTCAATTCGATTTCGAGCTCTGACTCCAAATCGCTCCGTAAGGGAGCCGGTTTCAGGCTCCGCAAATGGAGTTCAACCTCCGCCAAATCCTCTAAACGTTCCTCCAACCTTTCACTCGGAGTTGCTGGTACACACGCCCTTAATTCAGTCGCCACCAAACATTCTACACTCTTTTCGGACAGAAGCGCCTCCGGTAAGGCGATATGCAACGCCCGGCCGATAGCAGCCTCCAAACCCGGAGACGGCTCCGCAAGCGGGAGCCCTCTTAAGGCCAGCTCCAAGTTAGAAGCCGGCATAGCCATAACCACTTAACTCCTTTTTCAGCGCTTTCAGTCCCAACCTGTAACGCGACGCCACAGTGTTGGCCGATTCGTTTAACGATAACGCAATCTGGATAAACGTAAGTTCCCCCCAAACCTTCAAAACAATCACCTCGCGTTGTTCAGACGGAATCTTCTGCAACGCATTCTGAATGTTATCGGCTTTCGCCTGTTGATCACTTGCCACCGCAAACCACGAATCCCGACTCGCCTGCAGTGCCGCCGTATCGCGCACATCACAGACTTCCGCCGAATATAAATCTTCGCGCCGCAGCCGCCGGAATGAACTGCGTAAAACGTCGAGCGCCGCCGTTCGAACAGCAGAAAACAAAAGGCCGTACTGCTCCGGTTGCGCGTTCGGATAGAGCTTCCAGAATCGCAGAAACGCAGTCTGGACTACGTCTTCCGCTTCTTGTCCGACGGTATAATGGTCCGATTGCAAAAACTGCCTCGCATACAACAAAAGCTTGGCACCTAGTTCCCGGTAACAAATTCGCCAAGGCTCCATTTCCGAGCCCACCCCAAAACGATCGATCCCGGCGCTATTCGGCCAGGACTCCATTTTTGAGCTGGGAAAAGACGGGGTCATAAGAAGCGCTGACGTCAAAACGCCACCGAAGCCTCTTTTTGTCACAAAAGTTTTCCGTCTACCTAAAACATTTTGTTACCGAACCGAATCCCCGACCGGAAATACCCACGACACGGCTTCACCGTAAACTTGGCTACTCCGCAGAAGTGACCCGAGATTTATGAAAGAAAGGATCCACTCTTGCGCCAGTGACAGGAGTCGAAGGCATTCCTTTGAGCTTTCATCCCAGCAAGGGTAGCCGCGTAGTCCGCATTACTGATGCTGAGGAAATTCCTTTTTACGTACGCATTGAGGGAGGGGCTATATTATCGCGGCGCGGTAATTCGTAAGTTTATAAACAGAAACCGGTTGGGATTTTGATCTGCTTGGTGTCGAGCGGCGTAGCGCAGGATTCGTTGAGGCGAAATCGCATTTCAGGGGCGTTTTCAGGTGGCGCTGAAAGTTTTGTGACAAAAGGAAGCCGGGGTGGCGTTCCTTTGTGTGAGCTTCTTATGAAGGTGCCATTTCCCAGTTCCAAAGTGGAGTCCCTGCCGGGCCCCGGCAGTGCGATCTTTCGACAGAAGAAAAATTGGGTCTGTCCGGCTCTGGCGTGATCCAAGGGAAATTCACCAAAACGTACTAAGTGAAAAGTAATAGACCTAGACCAACGGCTAGGTATGCAGCCGAAGGACTTGTGATAAGTCCGTCAGTTAATCGCCGTTGGAAAATCAATCGAAAAAACCCCAAAAAGCGATGAACCGCAAAACCACAATAGATACAAAGACGTCCCCCAAACGCCACCCCAACCGGATACCTCGGATCCTGAGTGCCTCCATCGCGACGGCGCTCGCTGCGGTTTGCCTCAGCTCTCCCGTGCACGCTCTTCCCGTGGGAGGACAGGCGGTAGCCGGTCAGGCCTCCATCTCCAGCACGGACAAAACCATGACGGTGAACGTTTCCGACCGTTCCATTTTGAACTTCACGAAGTTCAACATCGCAGCGGATGAGTCGCTCAAATTCGTGCAACCCAGCGCGACGAGCACGGTGCTGGCCCGGGCCACGGACGGAACCCCTTCGGAGATCTTGGGGCGGATGGACGCCAATGGCCGGGTGGTTTTAGCTAATTCGGCTGGGATCTTTTTCGGGTCGGGCAGCGTGATTTCGGTGGGAAATCTGGTGGCTGCTGCTGGTACCATCTCGGACGACGATTTCCTCAAGAACGGCGGTAAACTTTCGGTGAACCTCACAGGTTCGGTGGAAAACGCCGGGCAGATTACCGCTGGTGAGGGAGTTGCTTTGTTGGGCCGGACGGTCTCCAACACGGGCTCGATCGTGGCTCCCAATGGCTTGGTAGCGATGGTCTCCGGTGAGAATGTTGTGGTGAGCGAAGAGGGAGGTGATGTGGCGGTGGTGCAGAATATCGCAAATGCCGCAGGATCGGAGAGCGCGTTATCGGCGGAACTACAGCTTGCGGCACCCAAAGAAAAAACGAGCCGCGCCGCCAAGAAGGGTGCGGCGAAGGCCCCTTCGGACAGTTCGCAGGCAGCGGTGACTCAGGCGGGCGCGATAAGAGCGCGTTCTGTTTATATGGGAGCAGGCGATTTGTACGCCATCGGGGTCAAACATACCGGGCAAACAACAGCAACAAAGAGCGTGCGGGTGGATGCTTCCACGAAGGTGGTGGTTTCCGGAGGAATCGACGCGTCTCAGCAGAATCAAAATGCTGCGAATCCGGTGGGAAGCATCACTATTTCGGGCGAATCCGTGGAGCTGGCTGGGGCAACGCTAAGCGCTCGGGGCGATGTGCAGGGCGGCGAGATTTCCGTTTTCGGAAAGGACGTCACCGTGGTTGGAGCCGCGGATGGAGCATCCCTGTTGGATGTTAGTGGCGTGGGCAAAGGCAATGGCGGTTCTATTTGGTTGTCTGGCGGGGATTCCCTGAGCGTCGACGGAATCTTGCTGGCTCGGGGTGGCGAGGTGGGCGGGGATGGGGGCCGCATCACGTTGCAGTCCAATCAGCAGGTCACTCAGGCCGCGACGCTGGTGGCGGATGTTTCCGCTCCTGCAGGACAGGAAGGAACCTTCACGGTGCAGGATTCGCTCGACCCGATTGTCGACCCGCCTATCAAGGACCCATTGGCAGACAGTAAGGATCCGGCGGTCGAGCGCCCGGAGGACCCGGTCCTAGTGGATCCGAACCTAGAGGTGTTCCCGATTATCGTGGACGATTTGGTAGGCATCAAGACTGCGGCAGGCAACCGGTTGGTGGATTCAATCGGGTTCGATTTGATGGCGAAAGTGTTGAACTTCATGGGAGTAATCACGCCCGGAGGCACTCGCAACGACAAAGGGATTGTGAATCCTCAAATTGGCGCGGTGGACTTTGGCGGGGTTCTAACCTCGGCTGCGGTACCCAGATTCGCTTCGGAGGTTACCGTCAAGAGTGAGGCCGCTGGTGGGGGCCTCTTCGTCGGACCTGCTTCACAGGTTCGCCTGACCTCGGCTTCGGTGGAGAAACTGAATCTCAAGCCGGGTTCGAGCTTCGGGGAATCGGAGCGGGGATTTCGTGGAGGAAAGCCCCTCTCCGCCGGAGACGCCTTCACGGGGGGGATCATCCTCTCGTCCAACAATCTGCTCAACGACGGCACTGAGGGTTCCTCTAAGAAGAGGCAGTAATCCGTTGTTCTAAGTTTTGAGTCTTCTTGGGGAGGCGTCTTTGCGGGCGCCTCCTCCTTTCTTCCCACCCATGAGGAATTTTATTTCTGTTGCTTCGATTTCCGTTTCCATCTTTGTCGGCGCGGTGTGTTTGCGAAGTGCGACTGGTTCTTCGGCTGTTCCCACAGAACTTGCCGCTCAAGAATCCAGTGTGGCGGTGACGCGTTTTGTGTTTGCCTATCAGGATCCCGAGGATGGCAAGGGGCGGGATGGCTCGCTCCCTGATCTGACAGTTTTTGAAAAACTGGAGGTGCCGCTCAAGTCTGTTTCCGGGCAAATGGCGGCCTTACTTCCGGGGGAAAAGGGCTCGGAGAAAGTGCGGCTTGGGGGGGATGGAAAGGCGCGTCGTTTTGGTGCTTCGGCGATTGTGGCAGTGAGCCGAGCGGTGGTTTCGAAACTCAATCAGCAAGGTATTTATGGAGTTTTGGTGGTGGTTGATCCCGGGCAGATTGATTTGGGAGTCAGCCCCCTTGTAGAGAACCGGCTGGCCGGACAAGGGGAGCTGCGGATGCTGGTGTACTACAGCCGGGTGGCCAAACTGGACTTCCTGCGGCGCACGGGAGCCGGGCCGGCGTGGCTGTTTCCCGCCGAGTCCGTGGGAAAACGCATAGCGGCTCAGTCTCCCCTTCAACCCGGAGCTTTGCTTCGCAAAGACGCGCTGCAGAATTATCTGGATCGGGTGAACCGGTATTCTGGACGCCGAGCGGAGAGCGTGCTAGCGCCGGGGGAAGCCTCGGGGACGTTGAACCTGACCCTGCTTGAGCAGGAGCAGAAGCGCTTAAGCGCAAGTGTGCTGACCTCCAACTCGGGGAACAAGGAATCCGGCGAGTGGCGGAGCCGCCTGGGGGTAGAGCTGCGCCAGGCGTGGGGCGCGGACGATGTGGAGACGCTGGATTACACGACTTCGGATTTTGAGAAGTACAAGAGCGTTTCCATTGCATCGGAGTCCACACTCGTGTTTCCCGACATATGGAAACTGCGGGTGTATGGGTCGTACTCGGATCTGTCGCTGGCGGATCTGGGGCAGTTGGGCTTGGGATTCCGGTCCACCTCGCAGACTTTGGGAGTGCAGAGCACTTGGACGCCCGATTTGGGGAAATCGTGGCCCCTTTCGATTACGGGCGGAGCTTATGTTTTGGATGCGGCGGTGCGGAATGATGTGGCGGGGCAGGAGGGAAGTTCGACGTTCCTGGTTCCGTACGTGTCGGTGGCGGCTGAAAAACCGGGCCGCCTTGGGCGTCTGAGTGGTTCGTTTCAGACCGAATACGCCGCCACGGAGGATCGAGACAATGCGATTTTGGGTCGGGTCAATCCAGCCGAGGAGGCGTTGGTTTCCCGCTGGAATGTGATGTTCAGCCGCCGGGCGGTGAAATTCTTGGATTTGTTTTCAGCTAAAAAGGCGGCTCTGGGCGGTGCACACGAGCTGGCCTTGAACATGAGGGGCCAGGTGGCCTGGGATCAGGCGCGGTTGGTGCCGCAGTTCCAAGGCGTGGCCGGGGGAATGGATTCGGTGCGTGGGTACCGCGAGTCTTTGGCTGCTGGGGACACGGTATCTTTTGCGACTGCGGAGTATCGGTTGCGGTTAAACGATTTCTTGAGGGGGCGGTGGGCCAGAGAAGCTGCTGCAAGGCAGAAGGAAGCACAGTCCGAGACAGACTCCGAAATGCGGGTTCCGCGCGGCGTCGGGGTGGAATCGGACAGGGCGGCGGCCCGGGGGCAGTCGAGGGCCGGATGGTTTGTGGGCAAAGGGCTTCCGGTGGAGGTGGCGTTGCGGGGCTTTGTGGACGGCGCGCAGGTCCATGTGAATCAGGCGAAACCGGGATTCGGGGAGGTGGGAGACCGCTCACTTGTTGGGGCGGGGGTGGGGATGGACATGGTGTTTCGCGGCAAGCTGAACGGAATGCTGCGGACCGACTTGGGGTGTGCTCTGAACGAGCAGAATCAACCCGGGCTCCCCCAGGTGAAGGCCGGTTCGTCCAGGCTGCATGTGAGCGTGCTGATGCTGTGGTAGGCCGGGAAGCTGGCTCGCTACATGAGGCGACAAACAGACTTAATCGGCTCAACTGGAGAAGAATTACGCCTGTTTAATTTGGGTGAAATGAACCCGCAATGCTGATTCGGCTCTTTTCCTCCATACGTACGCAAAAAGGGAATTCTATCAGTTTATCAGTTTCTCCCGGAGCGAATCCCTCGCAAACCTCCCAGACATCCTCTCGCATATCCCCCGCGATTTCTCACCCGTTCGCCCCGCATGAAACCTCTTTTCGCTCTGATTGTTGGTGGAATTTTCGTCCTGATGGAAGCGACCCAAGCCCGGTCGCTCCCCCTGGCTAGAGGCGGTGCGCTGCCTCTCCCGGATCACGCGGTAGCGGGGGCGGACGGCGTCACGTTTGTGCGTCCCGGGGAAGCCCAATCCGTCACGGTCAAATGGGAGCACGTGGACTTGGGTCGTTTAGCCAAACAGGAGGTGGCATTGGAAGCGGCCCGTCAGAAGGCGCTGTTAACCGGTGAAAAGACCGTGCTCGGCCCGGAAGCCGCGCGACCCAACCCGTATGCGGAATTTCTCTCGTCGGCGGTAAACATCACCTTCCGCGCGAAGGAATCGCGCCAGTCGCGGATTGACTACCGGGAAGCCACACAACAGCGGGCGCCTTTGGTTGTGGCGGATGGCGACGGCGGATTTGTTCAGCCGGGGATTCCCCGCCCGCTCCAACGCACCGTCACCGGGGGTGTCGCCACCCGCTCGGAGACGGTTGTAGACAGAACCCGGCCGCCGATCGATTCGAGTGCACTGGGCTTCTTGGAGATGATCAGTGACGACAAACGCACGCCTTCGGGCAACCTGTTGCGGGAAACCCGGGAGCATCCTGCGGTGTTCGCCAATCTCCTCGCCGGGCTGCGCGAACTCCAACGGCTCGTCCCCGAGGATCCCATGCCCTCCAAAGCTGCGGATACGCTCTTGGAGCTTTCCCGGACCGGTCCGGTGTCCATTGAGGCGCAGCGCCAGATGGCCGAATTTTTGAGGTACGCCTCGGACCGAGCGGGCTGGCGATAGCCCAACAGAATGCGGCAGCCCCGAACCCCGAGCGTGGCGTCCGATGCGTTTTGCGTCGGGGCTTTTTGGGTATTCCTTTGCAGGCACAGAAAGGCTGGGCGTAAAGCCAGCATTGGCTGGATGTTGCGCGGCGAACTGATAGATGACATGAGGTTGTTGAGCCACGCGAGATCCCGCGATCTTCAAAGTGATGACAACCGCCACTCCCTCTTACGAAGCGATCAAACTCGGGATCGACGCTCACGCTAGATATTACTGGGTGAGCCGGCAGGTCGATGGCGCGCCGCCGCAGCCGGTCCAGAAGATGACCTACGACGAACTGCTTCTGTTCGTGGTCAAGCAACAGAAGCTCACAGATAAAGTCGTGACTTGTTACGAAGCGGGGGCTTTCGGATTTCATCTGCATCGCCGGTTAGAGGAACTCGGCATCAAGAACTACGTAGTGCAACCTCAGGACTGGGATGAACGCGTCAAAGGCGTGAAGAACGACCGGCTGGATGCTGCCGCGTTATGTCAGCGTCTGGAT
Organism: Akkermansia muciniphila; assembly: GCA_945883955.1. Taxonomy (GTDB): domain Bacteria; phylum Verrucomicrobiota; class Verrucomicrobiia; order Chthoniobacterales; family Chthoniobacteraceae; genus Chth-196. The sequence continues at coordinate 19,699 of CAMCYN010000001.1, read as the reverse complement.
CGGTACGAGCGCGGGAATCACATGGAGTTCAGTGTGATACGTATTCCGACGGTGGACGAAGAGAGGGAACGTGCCATCACCCGGCAGCGGCAACAACTGGTGCGAGAACGCCAACGACTGGCGGCGATGGGCCGGAGTGTCCTTGTGACGCAAAACATCCATGTCACAGGGAAATGGTGGAAAGGAAAGGCATGGACTGCGATCAAAGTGCAGGCTCCTGCTTGGGTGATTGAACGACTGGAGGTGTTCATCGTGATCCTGGGCCCGTTGGAGGAACAGGAAGTTATTGAGGTAGAACTGCCGGTTGCCCGACAGTTCCATCGCAGATCACGGCGTGCGGATTTCCCGCACCGGGCTCCTCTGACGAACGCGCATTGTGAAGCAAAGAGTGGGCGTTATGTATGAGGTGTGAGTCATATCGGAAGGACGCGTAGGTCCTACGAAACGGCTACTTCCCTTCCCTAGTCACACTCCTCGTTCCTCGCTCGCTTCCGGGATAAGACCCTCGCACGCCACCACTCGCGCCATCGTATGCCTCTCCTGCGAACCCCACTCGCGCTCAGCTTCGCGTTCTTTCTCCTTTCCCAAATCACCCACGCTCAAAGCGGCCTCTCCACCCAACTCGCCCAAAGCGTTTCCCAGGAAGTCCGCTCAATTCACCAACAACTCACCGCCGCTCGCACCGAATTAGCCTCTCTCCCCTCGTTTCTCAGAAGCGAAAACACCTCTCACCTCGGCTGGCACAGTAACTTCGCCCCCCCCGCCGGCCTGGTGACCAAATTCCTGCAAGTCGACCTCGGCGCCACCGAATCCTTCGACTCTATTGCCCTCATCCCGGTCACCCTGCCTGATGGCGGCGGTGAAACCGCAGGGTACGGTTTTCCCAAACGTTTTCGGATCGAAAGCGCGACTTCGCCCGATTTCACCCAGTCCACGGTGCTTGCAGACTACACCGAAACCGATTTCTCCAACCCCGGTTCCCTCCCCGTCGTGGCGGATCTTCCCGGCACCCAAAGCCGGTATATTCGTGTCACCGCCACCAAACTCTCCACTCCCGGCACTCGTTCCGTATTTGCACTCGGTGAACTCATGGTCTTGCGCGGGGAACGTAACCTCGCCGCCCATCGCCCCGTAACCGCCAGTGATTCTGCCAACAATCCGCCCGCCTGGGATCCTGCAAACGCCACCGATGGTTTCACCCCTCTAGGCAGTCCTGTTCTCACAGACCCATCCCCGAGTAATGGTTACCATTCGGCCATCGCAAAGACCCCCGACCTGACCACCTGGGTACAAATCGATCTGGGTAGCGAAATGTCCCTCGAGGAAATCCGTCTCTTCAGCGCAGCTCCAGTCGATTTCCCCGCCAGGTCAGGCTTTGGATTCCCGCTAAGGTTCCGGGTCGAGATCGGCAACCAACCGGATCTCGCCGACGCCACTTCCATCGCAAGATATGAGGAGTCCGATGCCGAAAATCCAAAAGCCAACCCGGTGTCCATTTCTGCCGGAGGCAAACGGGCGCGGTACGTTCGAGTGACCGCCACAAAGCTCTGGCAACGAAACAACGACTTCGTTTGCGCACTCAGCGAGATGCAGATTTTCTCGGGTGGAATCAATGTCGCCCCAAACGGGCAAGTCGCCGCCTCCGACCAAACCATCACCCCAAGATGGAATCCGTCTTTCCTCAACGATGGATTTACCAGCGTGGGTCGCTTGATGCCTCTGGACTCCTGGCTGCGGGGACTCTCCCGTCGCCGCGAACTCCAACGCGAAGTGAGCCAACTCGAAGCCCAGGAGACTTTAAGCGTCACCCACACCCTCCACCGAATTGCGCTCGTTACCCTGTTCGCGACGGTATTCTTTGGCGCCGGAATCCTTCTGTGGATGGTTCGCCAGCGAGGCCTTCGTGAACGCGCTCTTCAAGATCTGCGCAAACGACTCTCCGCCGATCTTCACGATGAAATCGGCAGCAACCTCGGCAGCATCGCTTTGCTCAGTCGCCTTGCTTCCGGGTCCACCCGGCCTCCCGATCACGCTCGATCCGATATGCAGGAAGTCCAAAGAATCGCCCAGGACACCGCCGATTCGATGCGAGACATCGTCTGGCTCCTTCAACCCGGCCCCAGGACCGCTTCCGGGCTTTTACTGCGGCTTCGGGAAACTGCCGCGCAACTTTTAACCGGAACCGAGTACTCCTTCGATTCGCGGGAGGTGCCCGGTCCATTCAACCTCGAACAGGAACGCCAGATCCTGCTGTTCTTCAAAGAGACCCTGAACAACATCCGTAAACACGCGCAGGCCAACCACGTCCGAATCGTTATTCAACAGAATGGCTCCGAATTTCAACTCCGGGTCAGTGACGATGGCGTGGGGTTCGATTCCGAAAACCCAACCAGTGGCCTCGGCCTCGATCTGCTACGGCAGCGCGCCGAAGCGCTCGGCGCAGCGCTCGTACTCACGGCTGCTCCCGGCAACGGAACTCAAGTAGAGTTAACGTTTCAGCTCCCATGAGTTCGCCTTCGCCCCTCCAGATTTGGCTCATTGAAGACAACACCACCTTCCGGCGTACGCTGGCTCGGGTTTTGGAAAGCCAGGACGGGTTCGAATGCACCGAAGGATTCGCCCGGTGCGAACATGCTCTGGCGGCCACCGAACGTGGCCTTAAACCCGACATCATCCTGCTCGATGTAGGCCTTCCCGGGATGAGTGGGCTGCATGCGCTCCCATTACTCCGGGAGAAACTGCCGGACACCAAAATTCTAATTCTCACGGTGTTCGACGATGACGACAAAATCTTCCGGGCCATTTGTGCGGGTGCTGCGGGGTATCTGCTGAAGACGGCGTCCCCGGAAGAAATCACGGCTGCGATTCGGGAGGTGGTTGGGGGCGGGGCGCCCATGAATGGGCGGATTGCGCGCCGTGTGCTGGAGATGTTTTCCCAGTTTGGGCGGCCCACGAAGGATTACGACCTGAGTGAACGTGAGATTGAGATTCTGAATCATCTCACAACTGGCCAACTCAAAAAGGAGATCGCACAAGCGCTGGGGCTAAGCATTCACACCATCGACAGCCATTTGCGGAAGATTTACATCAAGCTCGAAGTGAATACCCGCTCGGAAGCGGTCGCCAAGGCGCTCAAGGAAAAGTTGGTGTAAAACCACGCGTTTGCGTGATTTCCCGAACCTCTGGCTTGCGCCTAGAATCGGCGCCATGAAGTTCCTGTCCCCCCTGGTTTTCATTCCATTGGTGAGCTGCACGACTCTGGCCGCCGCCGCCTCGCTGCCTCCAGCCGCCGATAGAAAAATCGACTTCACCCGGGATGTTCAGCCGATCTTCGAAGCCAAATGCCTCAAATGCCACGGCGAAGAAAAACAAAAGGGCGGCTATCGCCTGGACCAAAAAGACAGCGCCCTCACCGGAGGCGATGAACACGCTCCCAATATTCACCCCGGCAAAAGCGCCGAGAGTCCCCTCATCCAATTCGTCGCCGGACTAGATCCGGACACCAAAATGCCTCCCAAAGGCGAAAAGCTTTCGCCCGAAGAAATCGGCGTTTTGCGCGCCTGGATAGATCAGGGAGCCCAGTGGCCGGAAAGCCAAACGGTGGCAAAAGTGGATCCCTTAGACTGGTGGTCCTTAAAGCCGCTTCAGCAACCCCCGATCCCCGCCGGGTCCGCGCGCAACCCAATCGATCGGTTCGTTCTCCAGAAACTCGCCGAAAAGGGAATGTCCCCAGCGCCCGAAGCCGATTCTCGCACCCTGATTCGCCGGATGAGTTTTGATCTCACCGGCCTGCCTCCAACACCCGAGGAAACTGCCGAGTTCGAAAAAGCGGCTGCGCTGGATAAAGAAAACGCCATCGGCCAACTCGCCGAACGTCTTCTCGCCTCACCCCGGTACGGCGAACGCTGGGCGCGGCACTGGCTCGATGTGGTGCATTACGGCGACACACACGGCTACGACAAAGACAAACCCCGGCCCAACGCCTGGCCGTATCGCGATTACGTCATCCGTTCGCTAAATGCCGACAAACCCTACGCGCGTTTTGTGCAGGAACAGATCGCGGGGGACGTTCTTTTTCCAGGCACCGAAGACGGCTGGTCCGCTCCGGGGTTTATCGCGGCCGGCCCCTGGGATCTGGTCGGGCACGCTGAAGTTTCGGAGAGTAAGACCGACGGCAAAATCGCCCGATCGCTCGATCGCGACGATATGGTCGCGAACACGATGAACACCTTCTGCGCCACAACCGTACAATGCGCCCGGTGCTACAACCACAAGTTCGATCCGATAAAACAGGAGGACTATTATCGGCTTCAGGCCGTCTTTTCAGCGCTGGATCGTTCGGACAAACCGTTTGATCCGGACCCCGAAATCGCGGCCACCCGCCAACGTCTGGAAAGCGAGAAAAGGCGTTTGGACGACGAACGCCAGCGCCTCAACGACAAAAGAACGGCTCAGGAAGAGAACCGGATTGGTTTACTCGAAAAGCGAATCGCGGAACTCAAAGAGGGCAGAAGCGCCGTCGAACGCGTCGAGTTTGGTTACCACAGCCGGATCGAATCCCAGCAGGACGTCACGAAATGGGTGCAACTGGATTTGGGCTCGATTCAGAGTTTCCAGAAAATCCGGTACGTGGCCTGTCACGACTGGTTTAACCGAATCGGACCGGGGTTTGGTTTTCCGGTTCGGTACAAGATCGAGCTCTCCGATGATCCAGACTTCAAAGTGGGTGTGAAAGTCCTGGAGAACCATCTAGCAGCCGATGTCGAAAACCCGGGCTGCCGTCCCCTTGATCTCAAAGCAAATGAACGAGGCCGTTACATTCGCTTCACCGCCACCAAGCTCGCTCCACGCAAGAACGATTACATCTTCGCGCTAGCCGAACTCGAAGTCCTCGACGCCAAAGGACGAAACATCGCACGAGGCGTAACCGTGACGTCCCTGGACTCCATTGACGCCCCGCCGAGGTGGGGACGCCAGAACCTGGTGGACGGATACTTCTACGGACCACGAACAGAGCCAGACCCTTCCGTTATCGCCGGGCTGGAACAGGAACGGAACGGGTTACGCGCGAAGGAAGGCAAAGATCCTGCCGCCGTTTCCCAACAGATTTCCGATAACGAAGCCGCATCGGCTCAGCTCGCAGCCAATCTGCGGAAATTGCCGGTGCCGCAACTGGCTTACGTCGGAACGATCCACCGGGGCACGGGCAACTTCGCCGGCACGGGAGCGTCTGGTGGGAAACCGCGGCCCATTTTTCTGCTCAAGCGAGGGGATGTACGCCAACCGCTTCACGAAGTGCTGCCGGGCACCGTTTCGTTTTTCCGCGAACTTCCCGCGCAATTTGACATTCCCGCCGATCAACCCGAAGGCCAACGTCGCGCGGCCCTCGCGAGCTGGGTCAGTGACAAACAGAATCCCCTCACCTGGAGGACCATCACCAACCGGATCTGGCAATACCACTTCGGACGCGGGATTTGTGATTCGCCAAGTGACTTTGGGAAGATGGGACGTTTGCCAAGTCATCCCGAGCTTTTGGAGTGGCTTTCCGCCGAGTTCCGCGACGGATCGCAATCGCTCAAAGCGCTTCACAAGCTGATCGTCACAAGCGCCACGTATCGTCAGTCCTCGGTGGGCAATCCTGAGAACGAAAAACTCGACGCGAACAACACACTCCTGTGGCGCATGAACCGCCGCAAACTCGAAGCCGAGGCGGTTCGAGACACGGTTCTGGCTGTTTCGGGCAAACTCGACCTGCAAATGGGCGGCCCGGGCTATCAGGATTTCGTCATAGATAAACCGCAGCATTCTCCTCACTACGAGTATGAGTGGAGCGATGTCGAAGACACAAAGACACACCGGCGTTCGATTTATCGATTTATCGTACGCTCGCAGCCGCAACCGTTTATGGCGGTTCTCGACTGTGCGGATCCGTCCATGGCAGTGGAGAAACGCAACGAAACCGTCAACGCCCTCCAGGCTCTGGCCATGGTGAACAATCGTCTCGTTGTGGCGATGGCGAAACACTTCGCGCACCGGCTCGAATCCCTGAGCCCCGATCCGGAGGCCCGTCTGGCAGCGGCCTATCAGCTGGCGTTAAACCGTCCCCCAACCAGTCTCGAAAAACAGGCGCTCCTTGAGTTCACCCAGAAACACGGGCTCCCCAACACCTGCCGCGTCCTTCTGAACCTGAACGAGTTCTCCTTTGTCGACTAAGCCCCCTGAGCCATGAACACCTCTCCTTATCATCGCCAAACCGTCTCGGAGAACCTGTCACGCCGCGAGTTTCTGTTCCGCTCCGGAGGCGGCTTAGGCGGGATCGCTCTCGCAAGTTTGCTCGGCTCGGAAAACCTCCTCGGAAGCGCTTCCGGTCCAACCAGTGGAGTTCTCCATTTTCCCCAGAAAGCAAAACGCGTTGTCCAACTCTTCATGGCGGGAGCCGCCAGCCACGTGGACATGTGGGATTACAAACCCGAGCTCTTTAAGCGCCACGGCGAAAAGTGGGATCCGGGTGAAGCCGTGGAACTTTTTCAGAGCGCCGCGGGGGAGACCTTCTCTTCGCCCTGGAAATTCAATCCGTACGGGAACTGCGGCAAGATGCTCAGCGAAGTGGTTGCCCCATTCGGGAGTGTCGTGGATGAGATGGCGTTTGTGCACAACCTGGTCGGAAAATCGGGCGTTCACAGCCAGGCAACCCTGCTGCAGACCACGGGCTTTGTGCTTCCGGGTTTTCCCAGCATGGGTTCCTGGGGTTGCTACGCACTCGGGTCCATGAACGAAAATTTGCCCGCATTCGTGGTGTTACCCGATCTGCGTGGAATGCCTTCCAACGGTCAGAAAAACTGGGACTCCGGATTTTTGCCCGGCCAACATCAGGGAACCATAGTGCGGGTGAATGCGGAGCGTCCGATCGAAGATTTGTTGCCGCCGAAATCCGATTATATCACTCCCGCAGGCGAAACGGATGGGCTCGATCTCCTGGCCAAACTCAACAAAGGCCACGCCAGTGAGCGCCCCGGAGACGCTCGTCTGGAAGCACGGATCCGCAGTTACGAACTCGCGGCAAAGATGCAGCTCGCGGTACCTGGGGCTCTGGATTTCTCGGGTGAATCTTCCGCCGTGCTTGAACGGTACGGTATTGATGAAAGCACCAAATCGTGGCCGAAAGAGATCAATGCGGCCGAGGAAGCAGACGCTTTCGGGCGGAAATGTCTCACCGCGCGGCGGCTTTTGGAACGGGGCGTGCGCTTCGTGCAAATCTGGTCGGGGAATGACAACGGGTTTCCGCGTCGGAACTGGGATTCGCATGAGGACATCGCACGCGATCACGGTCCGCTGGCCACGGGTATGGCCAAGGGAACGGTGGCGCTGATCCAGGATCTCAAGGAACGGGGTCTGTTAGAGGACACGATCATCCTGTGGACCACGGAGTTTGGCCGAATGCCGTGCGGGCAGGGCGGCAAAGGGCGCGACCACAACCCGTTCGTGTTTACGAACTGGCTTTGCGGGGGAGGGATCAAAGGCGGGGTGACGTGTGGAGAGAGCGACGAATGGGGTTATAAACCAGCGGACCGCGCCAACTCGGTGCAGGTGTACGACATTCACGCTACCATTCTCCAATTGCTCGGAATCGACCACACGAAGCTCACCTTCCGGCACAACGGAATCGATCGGCGCCTGACCGACGTACATGGGCACGTCATTGAGGGCCTGCTGGCGTAGGGCTCCAGAACACCTAGGGGGGACCTTCTGGTTTCAGGCTCTATTGCGAACTCAACCGGCTCAACTCACATTCCTCTTAGATGTTGGGTTGCCGGGAACGGATGGATCGCAGGGTATACCCTAGTTACGCGAGGCCGCACCGGAAGCGCATATTCTGATCCTCACGGTGTTTGAAGATGACGCCAAAGTCTCCGCTGCCATCCCAGGAGGAGCCCACGGCTATCTTCTCAAAACAGCACTGGTTCAACAAATCGCAGAAGCGATTGGTGACGTACAATCCGGAGGTTCTCCACTCACGCATCGTGTTGCGCGGAAATTGCTCGAACATTTTGCACGCCCGGCAGCAAAGCTAGAACCCGGGGAATCGTACGACTTAAAGGAGCGGGAGCGGGAGGTTTTGCACCTCATTGTGGAAGGATTAATTAAAAAATCGCGGCCCGGATGGGGGTGGGCATCCACACTGTCGACACCCACATGCGGGCCATTTACGGGAAGCTGCAGGTGACAACACGCGCAGTAGCCGTAGCGAAAGCGCTGCAGCAGAGTGTTTTGGAGTGAGCCTTGTGCGGGCCTATCTTTCGACCAACTCGAAAGCGTCAAACATCAGGTGCCCTATGGTGGAGGTGCCTCGGTTATTGACGTAACTGTGAAGGCCCCAGCGTGAGACGTTGGCCAGATCTTGCGCATCCATCGAGTCGCCACCCGGAAGAATAACCTGCTCCTTCTTTACCGGGTCCCAGGTTTTGATCGTGCCGCGTTTGAAGTTTTCCAAGGGGATAGTGATCTGGGTCCAAGTCTCACTGGCTGTATATCCTACCCCGCCAAACCCAGGGTATTTGCCATCGGCCCTTTTGTAATCCCCTCCGAGACCGAATCCAAAACCTGTGCCGCAGTCGCTCCGAACCCAGAAGCGGATTGCGGAATATTTCTTCAAGTTCACACCAGGAGGAAAATCTTTCCCAATTCCAGACCACGCACCGGCTTTGGCGTAATCCATCACTATTTCGATCGCTTTTCGATGCGCTGGATCCTGAGTGGTTACTGCCTTCACTTTTGCTTCGTAGATCCTAAGCGCCTTCAAATCAACAGTGTTGCAAGATTCCAGTACCTTCACCTTTTGGGAATCTGCGGCAAGGCAGAGGGGGGCGAGAACAAGCCCGAGTACGGCAAGACAAAGCTTGCCGCTCATAATGCGACGCTGAAATAGAGGGGGTTTATATCGGTTCATGGAGGTGTTGGGGGGGAGTGATTGCGGTGGGACCTAAAACGTGGCGGCAGGAACTCTTCTGCGTACGCAAAATGGACCGCCTTTCCGGTCTCGTAGTTATTGCGAACTCAACCGGCGCACTTCACTGCCGTCATCCAGTTTCCAGCCACGCACCTGACCACTCCAGTCACTCGCAAAAGCTTCACTGTCGTTGTGGTTAAAGGCGACGCGGAAGGTGCTCCCAGCGTACCCTACGTTTTCGCTTACCTTAGTTCCGTCAGCTTTCCAAAGCCGGGTTGTTCCGTCATGACCGCCTGTCAGGATTCGACCATCTTTTGCGAAAGCGAGGCTCAGACACCCTCGTTTATGAGCGTCCCATTTAGAGGCGATATTGCGCTTCTCCGGGTCCACAATTAGCGCACTCCCATCCCCGGAAGCCACGCCCAAAACTTTTCCATCCGGCCGCCACGCAAGCTGATGCACCCCATCCACCACCCCCTCGATGAGAGCGGGCGAGGTGCCCGAAGCCGCAGGATAGATATAAAGGCCCGACGCACGGTCCCCGCTGGCGATCGACTTTCCATCGGGCGAAAATTCAATGCTCGTGATGAAGTCCGTATGCTTCTTCACCGTGTAGGCCAGGCTGCCATCCGCCACCCGATACACGCGCACGAGTTTTTCAGGCCCGCCAAGTGCGAGCAGGCTCTGGTCCGGACTGAGGTCTGCGGCCAGCACGACATCAAAATCGTCTCCGATCGTGGCGATAACTTTCCCCGTGGTGACATCGACAAGCACAGCCTTGCCCGAGGCCGTCTCCTTTCCTCCAGCCATCAACACGAGCTTTCCGTTCCGGCTAAAACGCAACACACGAACATCGCCTGGCGCGAACGGCAAACTCCCGATCCGTTTGCCGCTTTCCAGATCGTGCAACACGGCTTCCCGATGCCCGCCGACTGCCACAACCGGGGCCCACGGATTTGTGGCAAGCGCACTCACCGGCAACGCTCTTCCTTTCCTCTCGGACAAGGTCGACGGCAATTCTTTGACGTAAACAATCGGTTCCTTCGGCGCTCCAAGCGTCGCGGGATCAATGGCGATATCCAGCACAGCGGAGGCTTTCTTCGCGAGCCCACTTGCCGTCGGCTTCAAGCCCCCTTCAATCCACCCCTTAAAAACCTTCAGAATGGGGTCTGACAAACGATCCTTATCCGGCGGCATGGCCTCTTCTTTCCCGATGTGCGCGATCGCCCGATACAACGGACTATTCTCCGCAACCCCGGGCACTACCGAGGCCCCCGAAGAACCTCCTTTTTCAATAGCCGCCACGTTTGTGAGATCCAGACCGGCGCGAGTCTTGCCTGGTCGATGACAGCTCACACAATGATCACGAAGGAGGGGCAGGACGTGATCTTCGAAGTTCGGAGCATCTGCCGCTAGAAGCGGTGTGGCTAACAGGAGCGCTGCGATGAGTGGGCGAACCATTGTGTTTAGTGGTTAAAGAGGAACTCGGAACTGTTCAGTAGCGTCCAAAGAATGTCTTCCAAAGCGGCGTCTTTCCCGCCCGGATGGGTTTGGAGGGCTTGGGCAAAGGCCGTCTTTTCTGCATCCGTCGGATTTCGACCGAGTGTCGAAAGCACGGCGTGGTCGATCACTTTCTCCAGGTCACCGTCGAAGCGCTTTAGCCATTTTGGAATCTGCCCCCCATTTCGAATGCTGCTGGTGACGGTGTCTCCATTGATGAGATGCAGTGCCTGCGGGAGTGTAGGCGCGGACTTGGTCTCACAGGAGCAAGGTGTTTCGCGCCGGCTGCGGCCGAACAAAGTCAGGAACGGGGTGGTTGTACCGCCATCCGCGATCTGGACAGCCCTGTTTCCGGGCAATTCGAGACGGCTCAAGGCGGGATGATACCCCGTAACTTCGTTGATACAGTCCAACAGGACTTCAGCCTGCGGTCGTCTCGGATAACAGCGTGAGAAGTTGCGTTGATCGTTCCGGTTGGTTTCGTTGGGCAACGAGGCCTGCTGATAAGTGCGCGAATTCAGGATGTCTCTTATCAGGGTACGGAAATCGAAATTGGCCTCGGTCAGGCGTTTCGCCAGTGCGTCTAGCAGAGCGGGGTTCGATGGCGGGTTGGAGACGCGAACATCATCGACCGGGTCAATGATGCCGACCCCGAAGAAATGCTGCCAGTAGATGTTCGACAGGTTCTTGGCCACAAGTGTGTTGTCCTTGGAGGTGAGCCAGTCCGCAAGCACCTTGCGCCGGTCCATGGCGCCTGTTTTCGGGGTCGCTCCACCCAGGAATTTGGGTGCCATTTCCGTTTGGGTGACCGGATGCAGCATCTCACCGGTTCGATTCTCAAAGACCATCATGTCCTGCATGTCTTCGACCGACTTCTTGCCCACCCGCGAAAAGAATGCCGCCATTCCGTAATAATCATTTTGGGTCCAGCGATCGAAGGGATGGTTGTGACACTGGGCGCACTGCAAGCGGGCTCCGAGAAAGAGCTGGCTCATGTTTTCCATGAGGATCTTGGGATCTTTTTCGCGGTAAAAGTTGGTCTCGGGTTGCTCGATCCAGGTCCCGGTGCTGCCGATCATGTTTCGAAAGATCTGATTCATTGGCACCCGATCCGAGAGCTGCCGATTCATCCAATCAGAATATTTAAGCGTCGCTTTCTGGATACCCGCAGACGCGTTTACGATGCTTCGCGCCTGCAGGCGCTCCATCCATTTCATCGTCCAGAGTTCGATGAACTCGCCGCGTTGCAGCAGCGTATCAATCAGATGTACGCGTTTTTGAGGACTCGTATCGGTGAGAAATGCGGTGACTTCCTCGGCCGTCGGCAGAAGACCAATGGTGTCGATATACACCCGTCGGATAAAGGTTCGGTCGTCGGCAAGTTCCGCCGGTACAATCCGGAGCTGTTGCAGTCGCGCAAATACGTGTTTGTCGATGAAGTTAAACGCCACGGGGGATGGCGGCAGTGGCGAAGCCAAACGTGGCACCACATCCACCCGCACACCGGTGATGAGTGCCGGCAAACGCACGGACACAAAGGCTTCCCCGCGCCGATGGCTCGTAATCAGCCCGTCGGCGTTCACGCTCGCCACGGATTTGTCTGAGGTCTCCAGGATGCTCAGATGCGTCACATCGCGACGTGTGCCGTCACTCATCGAGGCAATCACGCGGACTGCGTGAGTCTGGCCTTTGGCGTCCAGGGTTAACACCGAAGGGAACACCGATACAGAGGCCATGTGTACCGAGGAAGAGGTGTCTTCCTCAGCTCCAGCCGCAATCCAGCGGCGTAACAGCTCATAATTCGGGTCGCTGGGAACCAGCTTTTTGCCTCCGCCATGAGGGAGTTCATTGGACGCTTTAAGAAGAAGGAGACTTTCTTCGGGAGCCGCAAGGTTGACGCGGCGGTTCACAAATTCCCGGGTAAGGCGGAAATAATCGATTTCGGGATCGTACCCAAAAAGAGACAACCGGAAGCCTTCCTTCCCACGTGAAGCGCCATGACACCCACCGCCATTACAGCCGTACCGCATCAGGACCGGTCCGACTTCGGTAAGATACGAAACGCGTTCTGGCTCCAGCGCCCGCACTTTTACGGGTGCGCTGGCCTTGTGGCCGCGGTACTCCACGGTCAACGTCGTGTCGCCTGTGGCAGTCGCATGCAACTCTTGTACGGTCCATTCGGCGATCCCCGGCACAGCAAAAGTCGCCTTTGCTGCCCCACTGACATCCTGCGTAAAACCGGCCTCATCAGTAAAACTGATCACCACAGGCTGGTGATTCGTCTTCGGGCCGATACGGATTTCGGGCGGAAAAATCCCGAGCGTGGCGGCAGCGCTGATGCGCGCAAAACACACGATGAGACAGAGCGAAAAGAAGGTTTTCATTTTGCGGAATCGGCTGTTTTGGGCGTGATTTCGAGATAAGTGATCGGTGTACAGGTCCAGTTCAAACCATGGGCCTCCATCTTCTTTCCGTCCTTGGGCTTAAGATCATAATACGGCCAGCCTCCGTCCCTTAAGTGCGCGAGATCCGTATCGGTGGCGACCGCAACCAGAGGCCAGAGACCACTTGGGGCGTCCGCGCTGATTTCAAAAGACGCCTCAACTTCTGATTGATTCGCCGGCACCTCCAGCATCCCCAGATCTCCGCCGGGAGGCTGACACGGGAACATCAACATCACCGGAAAAGCCGCACCGGCGTCACGCGTTACATGGAGAACCACCTTCGCCTTACCTCCCTTTGCTGCGCGTGGCTCCACCAGACTCATCGTCACGCTGAAGGGCAGCTTTTCCACCGTCGCCACCGCCACCTGCCGGAAATATGCGGTATGCCAGGTGGTTTGCGCCGGGTGACCATGGATCAATCCGACGTCCTGCTGAAACTCAATGGGCGAGCCCCCGTTGAGCGGCACACCCCGGGGTGTGGCAAACGTGGCATCCAGCGGGGCGGCTTCCGCTGCCGACAAAACAACGGGGTGATAGGTCTGCTGCGGCGCGACTTGTGCCGCCTCTACTGAGACTCCTTTGGGCAACCCGGAGATCTCGGCCCGAAATGCCGGTAAACGTTCCCCTTCCTCGCTTGTCCTCAACAGTAACAGCGTACGCCCGCCACGAGGTACGGCAGCTTGAATTCCTGCCCGAAACCGGGGCAACAGCGTCTGCTTTTCAACGGCCTCGGTGGTTAACACTCCGCGCGAACGAGGACGTTCCACCACCAGTCGGTACGAATAATCTGCCCCGCCTTCCCCTCGCACATCAGTGACACTCACCAGGCAGGTGTCCGCCTCCATTTTGATATTCAGCGACGAATCGACTGTGTATTTCCGCAAGTCGTCATTCTCCACCGTGTTCCCTCCAGCGACGGCCTTCAGCACGGAATCCAGCTTCGAGCGAAGGCGTCGTGCGTAAACCTCCACGTGCAATACGTCCCCCTTTTTTCCCTGGATGGAATACCAGTCCACTTCGCCAGACCTGCCGATGAGGCCGTCCACCACACAGGGAACCTGCGGTAACACCTGCGCGATCGGTGCCGCGTCGTGTTTGGCTTCCTCCACAACGGGCGGAAGTGACGATGCCATCACGAACACCGGGCCTGTGCCCGTTACGCCATTTTGAACGGGGTACACGGCCTCGGGATTCTGGAATGCCCAGGGGCCCTTGTCTGGTCCCACAGGTTCGCTTCGAACAAACGACTCGCGTTTACTAAAAGTGACCTCCTGGCGAAATGGGCCGCCCTCACCGCCATTAAACACCAAACTTTTCGTTTCTCCCATCGCTCCACCCAACGGCCACACCGTCTCGGGTTGCGGATAATCCCCCACGTGCATGACATACATGCAGTCCTTTCCAAAGCCGTAGCGAGCGTCATCCTGATCAAAGTTATTGCGGGTATCCCGCAACGAAACGCGATACTCGCCGTCCATCGTTGCCTGAAACGAACACACCGGATCGTGGTAATAGAGAGTCGACGTATCGGTCTCACGGAACAGTTTTCCGTCCGGTGTAAAAATCTGCAGCACAACGTCCAGGTAGGTGGCCGAGATCCGCAATCCCAGCACCTCCAGACTACACCGCTGGCCCTTTTTTAAGGGAATCCGGTACCAATCTGTTTCGTACCGCCGCAGATGCCCCCACGCTGTGTGCTCCATTCTTACCAACTGGGCGCTCGCCTTTGTAGAGGTCTCGGCCTCGACCTCGTTGACGATTGGCAAACGGTTAATGTGAAAGGAACGGGGAGGGGAAATTCCCGTCCGCGTCCGAACTCGGAGGTGGACGTTCCCGGGTTGATGTCCCGGCTCAATTTCGATCCTGGCCCGCTTTTCGCGTAACCGCACATCGCCTCCCTGTGCTGGAGCCCAATCGAGTAATGTCACCTTCACTCCGGGTTCATGGACGTGAACCGCCTCGATGTCCTCCAGGTACATCCCCCGCAAAACCACTTCCTGCGTCGTGCCAGCCTGTCCACACGGGGGTTCAATGGCTAAGAGGATCGGGGAAGCAGCTTGGACCGAAAGAGAAGCGGCCAGCATCATCCAGAATACGAAGAATCTGCGCATAGTGGTTCCAGGGGGTAGAGGTTCTGTGGGGGGCGGCGAATTGCCGCTACGCCAGAATGGCCTGCACGGGTTTGCCGCTTGTGATGGCGATGGGACGGTTGCCCGGAGCCATCAGGCGCTTCTCGAGGGACATCCCCATCAAATGCAGCACCGTCGCGCCGTAATCTTCGGCGGCTACCGCTCCTTCCAGCGGCTCGGCCCCTGTCGAATCCGAAACGCCATGGACCATTCCCCGCTTCAACCCTGCCCCGGCCATCGCGACGCTGAAACACTTCGTCCAATGGTCGCGGCCACCATCGATGTTCATTTTTGGCGTGCGCCCAAAATCCGAGGAGACCACCACCAGCACTTCGTCGAGCAGGCCCTGCGCATCGAGATCAGCGATGAGCGCGGCAAACGCCTGGTCGAAAGCGGGTAACTGCTCCTGTAATCCTTTGCGCAAGCCCTTGTGGTGATCCCAAGAGCCGTAATTGGCTGTGATGAAGCGCACGCCGGACTGCGCCAGTCGTCGCGCCAGCAACAAGGTCTGCCCGGCGGGATTGAGACCGTACGCCTCGCGGATGTGCTGGGGTTCAGCGCCGAGATTAAAAGCTTCGCGCGCCACCGGCTCCGAGATCATGCCGTAAGCTTTCTGATAAAACTCGTTCATCGCCAACACAGCGGGTTCAGCCGCTAACGGCTGGAAGTTCTGCTGCACCACGTCCCGCAAGCCGCGCCGGATATCAAACCGGGCCGGATCGATGCCCTTGGGTAATGCCAGATCCCGCACTTCAAATCCTCCGGCGGACGGGGTGCTGCCCACGTCAAAAGGTCCATAGACATCGCCCAAATACCCGGCCTGCGACTGCGGCCCGGAAGTGGGAATACACACATACGGCGGCAGGTTACGCTGCGAGCCGAGTTCGTGGGAGATCACGCTGCCCAGACTCGGATAAATGATCGCCGGACTCGGCCGCCAGCCGGTCATCATCGTTTGGACTCCACGTTCGTGGGCGGCTTCGTTGTGCCAGACACCGCGCATCAAGGTCAGTTTGTCCGCGATACCGGCGGTTTTTGCCAGAAGCTCCCCGAATTGGATCCCCGAGAGCTTGGTGTTGATCGCTCCAAACTCTCCGCGGACCGCGGACATTGCTTCGGGTTTGGGATCCCAGGACTCGTGCTGGGCCATGGCACCGGGGAGGAAGATATGGATGAGCGACTTTGCTTTGGCCGAGGGAGGGATGGGAACCGATTCCGCCGCCCCGGAGTGTCCTGCGACTCCGAGACCCAAAAGACTGGCGCAGCCAGCCTTCAAGAAATTGCGTCGGCGCATGTGAGCGATTGAGGCGAAATCCAGCGAAGAAAATGGAGGGTTCATAGGTGAGGAGGGGGAGGGAGCCGGGCGCAGGACAGTTCAGGGGGCGGGAGCTTGTAGTCGCCTTGATTGTACTTGAAGCGACGGTTTTTGTTAACCCCGCGAACGCGGGGCTAAGTATGGGGCTTTAACTTCGTAATCTCGATATTTAAGCATGATAGTTGCTTGTGGATGGAGTTGAATTAAGGGCTGTGGTTGTCGTGTGTTGTATTTTATGTCGCGCTGCGCCTTTGTGTGGGAGGTGCGATTTGGAATGGGCAATAATTGCGCAGTAAAAGACAAGCGATGTTGAGACGTTTGTGATGGGTTGAGATCTAATGGGATCTGTTATGAAAGTGAATAGTCGCAAATCGCAGTCTAACGAAAATATGTCTAATAAAATGCCCGAAGCGTATTCAGGTGGTGGCTGGAAAGTTGTGGCGCGAGATAAAGCCCTGAACCAGTGCCCGGGAACCTGTACCCAACTCCTGAGTGGGGCTCGGCGTGTTCTCTGTCTTTCGTTAGCTTCGCTGTTTTGCTCTGCGTTGGTTTCACAGGCACAAATGCCAATGCCGCTAGCTGCGCCTTCGCAATCAGAGCCCTGCGGGCTGGGTGGCGATGATGTGGATTCCCCTGCGCTTGA
This sequence comes from Akkermansia muciniphila, assembly GCA_945883955.1. Classification (GTDB taxonomy): domain Bacteria; phylum Verrucomicrobiota; class Verrucomicrobiia; order Chthoniobacterales; family Chthoniobacteraceae; genus Chth-196. Next base: position 2,721 of record CAMCYN010000001.1, on the reverse strand, counting down.
GCGGCTTGGGATACAGCAGCTCCTCAAGCTGGCCCGACTCGGAAGTACCACTGTTTTATATTCTCATAATAACAAATTCTCAGTGGATGCCTGGAAAGAGCTGGCTCGTACATTTAAGGCGAGAGGTTTTGGGTTAGTAGTCGAATGGCGAAGTCAGGAGATTCATTTATGGGATGACGAGGGTGATTCTCTGGAGAAAAGAAAAGTATCTATACATGCCGGGCATTTCGCAGAACTTGTAGACGCCAATCTTCTATTACTTGTCCATGAGCCTGTACTCTCGAATCTAAATCTTCCGCCCAGGAATGGGTCGGATACTCCGGTGGCCGCTAAAGGATTTGAGTACGACTTCCAGGAAACCAATCCAGCGAAAGAAAAGGCCTCGGAGCGGACACGCTCGGAACTGGGTCGGACATGGGCTGGTTTGGCTCAGCGGGCTCATTCGCGCGGTAACCGGCTAGTGCTGAAAATTAACAGCAACCGCTTCTCTGAGGCCGATATGCTGGATATTTTGCAAAAAGGCGGTAATGTGGAATTAAATATCGCTGGAGCAACTCGTTATGATGCGCGTGCTTCCCGGGGGGCGGGGACGCCTACCGGATACGACAAAGTTAAAGGGTTTCTGCGAACCGTTAAGAACCACAACTTAGACCGTCGATTTGTGGTTCGTTATAATAATAAATCTCTGGAGGACTTTCTTCTCGAGCCAAAGGGCATACGACCTAAGAGTGAGGCACAAGCTGCCAAATAACACTTGGCTTATTGATAATTAATCGGCGGCCGACCGATATCGCGAACACCAGTGCGTCACTTGTTAGCACTCTGTATGTCGAGGCCTGCTTAGTAACTATTACCCAGCGCGCGGTGGCGTCGCTCTGGGTGATAGAAAGTTCTGGTATCAACGGAAATCGTGCCTGGTGCTGCCACGCGAGTGGCGCCGGTGTGCGGGTCGCGAATCATGACCGACATGAGTTACGCCAAACGGTGGGCGTAGTTTTGAAGTGGCTTCGGAAAGCGGAAATGAAGTGGCTCTGACTCTGGAAGCCGCAGGACTGGGCGATATGCAGGAGTTTGTGGTCGCTGATACGGAGGAGTTCGCAGGCTTTGTGTAATTTGACCCGGGTGATGAGGGTTGTGGTGCTGATCCCTAATTCCTTGTTGCAGCCTTGTAACAACGAACTGGTGCTTACCCCCAGTTTCTCCGCCAGCCTGGAAGCGTTCGGGAACAAATGTAGTCCTGATTCCAGGATCCGTTTGGCGCGTTCTGCCAGGCTTTCATCGGCGCGTTTTAAGGCCGGGCCGTCGGGGCTGCTTTCATGGCAAAGTTCGGCGATCCGGTAAAACCGCTGCATAAAATGCGCCGGATGGACTCGTTCAGGGCAATGAAAGGCCACGCCGATTTCGCGGAAGAGTCGGTACACCTCCTCTCGAGCGGTGGGCTGAACCACGGGGCAAAGCGCGGAGGTGCCAAAAAGTTTGACGAGCGATTCTGCCGCAGGCCCCACAAGTTCCATCCAGATACTTTGCAACGGTTTTCCCCCATCTTCGGTGACGGTGTGCCAGGTTTTGGGCGGCAGGCAGATAACCTGTCCCGGTAAGACAAAGTATTCGCCGTGGTCAGTCTGTTCGAAAGTGGCGCCTTCAATGTCGTACCCCAGCAGGATGCCCTCGTGGATAAAGCGCTGATTGGTGATCTTTCCCGGTCCCACATATACCTCGTGCCGAAGAGGAAATATCCCGGTTCCAGCTTGGATGAATTCTTCCTGGAAATACATGGCGGGCAACTAGCCGACATAGATTTGCGGATTTTAGCAATCCACCGTTCTTCCGGTTGCGCGCGGCGACTGCCATTCTCCCGCCTGTGGAAGTCACCCGGTTAAATGATTCGCACCAAAAGACGGAAGCGTCCTCTTCGCTTATTCAGGCCAAACGGTGGGCGTAGTTTTAAAGCGAGTATCTCTTCACCGATGCCATCCCGCAGACGCTCGACGGCGTCATCCACTACTATGTTCCTCGGGCGCAGGTGCCCTCTTCTGTCCGTTTCGATGTTGAGTCTACGAACTCCAGGGATGAGGTCGCGATGCAGCTGTATGGCTTTCTTGTTCCGAGAATATGGCACGCCGAGCTGCCCCTGAGCGTTAACTGTGAATTGTGGCATCCGCTGAAGTTCACTTTCTTGAACGGCGAGGCCATCGAGGAGTCGCTCTGGAGCCTCGATGAATCGGGTGGTCACGCTTTTATCACGCGAGCTTTCGAGGTGCAGAACCGCCTCAAAGACTGCTCCATTTGCGACACACCCGAGATGCTCGTCCCCACCGAGCGCGCCTCCATTTATGCCAACCGTTTCCCCGCAAGGCACGCACTCTCTGGGCGCTCTACAATGCCCGCCCCAATAGGGCCCGGGGCGGGTACGGGCCGTGCCCCATCCCGAAGGAGCGACTTGCCGCGAGGAGTGGACGGACAAGGCGAAATGCCAGATCTCAGCGCTATACCATGCACAGTTGGGGCGGTTGCGGAGTTTGGTGTGACAGATTCACATGGAAATGTTGACGCGGCACGGTTTCGTGATATGGTGAGCCACAAGATGACCACCTTACCTGTTGTGGAGTCCAGACTCGTGAACCAATCGGAACGACAGAACGCGATTCGGAGTCGCCTTGATGCCCTAGGGGCCTGTTCTTTTCCGGACCTGGCGAAGTTGCTGGGCGTGTCGGAGATGAC